>JBNNED010000205.1:0-7402 GCA_050285825.1 Verrucomicrobiales bacterium
CGACGCTCTTCCGATCTCCCCACCCTCACGCAACTTCCGCAAAGCCCCTCGCTGGCCGACCAGGTTTCATGCGCCATGGCCGCCCCGCTCCCCAGCCCCCTGCCCGCTTCCCCGGCCAAGCCCGCCTCCCAATCTCCAGCCCCCCGGCCCGCGCCGGTCCCCGCTCGACCCGCAAGCGGCCCAGCCCAAACCACCGCAGGGCAGTCCCCCCTTCCTCCTTCCCCTTCAGACCACCAGGCGGCCAAAAACGAGGCCCGCGAGGAGGAAGACGAGGAGGCTCAGCGGCCTCGGGCCGTCTCAAACACCCCCACCCCAACACCTTCCATCGATCCCGCCCTGCGGCACGATCTCCTGCGCCACATCGACCATAGCGTCGAGCGCGCCTTCACGATGCAGAGTTATAAACTCCCGCATCTGCTCGAACCCATGCTGCGCCAAACCCTGCGCCGCACCCTCGCCGAGCAAAACCAAGGCCCCTTCCAAACGCTTTCCGCTCGCGACGACTTCGCCTGGCGCATGAAAGCCCTCGTCAGCAGCCGCAGCTATGACGAACTCGTTTTCGAGCGCACCGGACGCCACCAGGTCATCGAGGCCTACCTCGTTTCCCGGGCGGACGACCACCTCCTCTCCCACGTCAGCCACGACCCCGCGCGTCATGCCGAGCCCCGGCTCATTCGCAGCGATCTCGCCCGCTTGCTCAGGGACGTCCACGACCCCGAGGGGGCCCTCCTCGCCAGCGTGCCCCTCCCCCGCAAGCACCTCGCCATCGTCCTCGAAAAACAACACAGCTACCTCATCGCCGTCTTCCGCGGCCAACCGGATGAGCAAGCCCACGCCGACCTCGACTACCTTCACCAAAAGCTCGAACGCCACTACCTCCACCAGCTTTCCTTCCTCGGCTCGCCCGAAGACAGCCACCGCCGCCTCCAGCCCATTCTCGAGTCCGCCCTCCTCATCCAATCACCCGCTCCTCCGCGCTAAAACTCAGTTCGTTGAAATAGCTCCCGTCATGCGCACGTATCAGCGCTGATGACAAAAAATCTTTTCATTTCCCTTTTAGCCGCCGTTTCCTTTCTCCCTCTCGGAGCTGATGAAATCCGTCCCGCACTGAGCGGACCCGGCTGGCGGGATCTCGGCGCGGCCGACTTCATGAACGTCAATTGCGAGGCGGACACCTGGACCTGGAACGGCAACAGCGTCTCGTGCACCGGACAGCCCATCGGGGTCATCGCCACTAAAAAAACCTTCACCAACTTCGAACTCAGCGGCGAATGGCGTCACAACAAAGCCGCCGGCAACTCCGGTTTCTTCATCTGGGCCATTCCCGATTTCATCAAGGCGATGCAAGACGGCTCGGAAAAAAGCCGGCTCCCTCACGGCATCGAAGTCCAAGTCCTCGATCTCGGCTACAAAACCCGCTACGAGGCCGACGGGACGAAGAAAGCCGACTGGTTCACCTGCCATGGCGACGTCTTTTCCGTCGGTGCCGCCACCCTCAAGCCCTTCCCGCCCGTCTCCCCGAATGGCAATCGCTCCTTCCCCACCGCTGAGACGACCAAGCCCCACGGCCAGTGGAACCACTACTACATCCGCGCCATCAACGGCGAGGTCCGCCTCTGGGTCAACGGCACCGAAGTCTCCGGCGGAAATGCCGCCAAGCCCGCCAGCGGCCACCTTTGCCTCGAATCCGAAGGCTCACCCATCGACTTCCGCCACCTGCGCATCCGCGAGCTTCCGTGAATTTTTCGCCCGCCGGTCGCTTTTCACTAGGAAAATCAGCTCCGGCGGTTACACCTCGACCCATGCAACACATCCTCATCGTCGGAGCCGGTGGCGTGGCCAAAGTCTCCGCTCACAAATGCGCGCAGCTTGCCACCGTCTTCCCCAAAATCTCCCTCGCCTCCCGCACCCTCTCGAAGTGTGAAGCGATCGCCGCCGAGGTCAAATCACGCACCGGCGTCAGCATCGACACCTACCAGCTCGACGCCGACGTCCCCGCCAACACCGTGGCCCTCCTCAAGGAAATCAAGCCCGACGCCCTCCTCAACCTCGCCCTCCCCTACCAGGATCTCGCCCTCATGGACGCCTGCCTCGAAGCCGGCGTGCATTACATCGACACCGCGAACTACGAACCCCCCGAAGTCGCCAAATTCGAATACCACTGGCAGTGGACCTACCAGGAAAAATTCCAACAAGCCGGTCTCACCGCCCTCCTCGGCTCCGGCTTCGATCCCGGCGTGACCAATGTCTTCACCGCCTGGGCCCTGAAACACCACTTCGATGACATCCACCAGCTCGACATCATCGACGTGAACGCGGGCGACCACGGCAAGGCCTTCGCCACCAACTTCAACCCTGAGATCAACCTGCGCGAAGTCACCGCTCCCTGCCGCCACTGGGAAAACGGCGCCTTCCAGGAAACCCCCGCCATGTCCGAGCACCAGCCCTTCGAGTGCCCGGAAGGCGTCGGCCCGGCCGAAATCTACCGCATGTATCACGAAGAGCTCGAATCGATCACCAAGCACTTCCCCGGCATCAAAAAAGCCCAGTTCTGGATGTCTTTCTCTCCGAACTACCTCAAGCACCTCGAAGTCCTCCAAAACGTCGGCATGACCCGCATCGACGAAGTCGAGTTCAACGGCCAAAAAATCGTCCCCCTCCAATTCCTCAAAGCCCTCCTCCCCGAGCCCGCCTCCCTCGGCGAGTCCACCGAAGGAAAAACCTGCATCGGCTGCGTCTTCCAAGGCACGAAAGACGGCCAGCCCAAAGCCGGCTACATCTATAACATCTGCGACCACGCCGCCTGCTTCGCCGAAGTCGGCTCCCAAGCCATCTCCTACACCACCGGCGTGCCCGCCATGATCGGCGCAAAAATGCTCTTCGAGAACAAATGGCTCAAACCCGGCGTCTGGAATATGGAACAAAACGACCCCGATCCCTTCATGGCCGACCTCAACGAGTACGGCCTCCCCTGGACATTCATCGAGCTCAGCCCGGAACAAGCCGCCAGACTCCAGGTCGTTTAATACCAATTCGCAAAACGATCTGGTAGAATGGAGAGTTTCAGCTTCTGTGCATGTCAGGCTGCGCATTTTCTGAAGATGCTGGTCGTTTTTCGGTAAAATCGGCGTTGTTCGTTGCTTGTGGTGCTCACACCACGCGCGCCTCACGCCTTGATTTTCCTCGAAAACCGACTCAGCCATTCTGCCAGCTAGTTTCGCTCATTGGTTTAAAAACAGGAAGCAACAAGTCAGGGAGCACTGGCGTCCCGCCGGTTTCAATCACTGACATTCCCGCCGGTTTCCTTGAGTTCACCCACAAAAAAAGGCTCTCTACCCGGAGAGCCTTTTGCTTTGCTACGAATGATCAACGAATCGTCGACGCATCGAAAATTTACTCAGCCTTCTCGGTCGGCTCACCGGCTTTCAACCAGCCGGAGATACCATCGGAGAAGTGCTTCACATTGGTGTAACCAAGCGCCACGGCTTCTTTAGCGGCCATCTTATAAGCACTGCACTTCGGAGAACCACAGTAAGCCACGATCAGGGTGTCTTTCTCTTCGGGAAGAACTTCACCGAGCTTTCCTTTCACGGCCGTGTATTCAATCGCGGTCGGAATGTGCCCGCTGTCATAGGATTTCTTCCCGTTGACATCGATGAGGACGACTTTTTTCTCGGCAATGGCCTCTTTCAGGTCCTTCAGCTCAATATCACCATACTCCTCGGCACCAACGGCGGCGGTGACCATGGAAGCAAGACCAATCAGGGCGGCAATCAATTTTTTCATATCTCTTATTTCTCTGTTGTTTTTAATCGCATCCCGCACCGCAAGGCAGCGGGTGCAAGGATGAGACAAGAGCACCCTAGCCTTTATTCCGGATAAGCCAAAAAAATTTCCCCTTCTTTTTCCCGCGCGGCCTTTCACATTGACCCCGACCCGCCAATCCCGCATCTTCAGCCTCGCGTGACCACCATTGCCCAGCTCTTGCAGGAACTCATCCGCATCCCCTCCGTCAACCCCGAGAGCGACCCCGGCGTCTCGCCCGGCGGTGAAATGAAGCTCGCTCGCTATCTCGCCGATTTCCTCGCCCCGCTCGGCTTCGAGCTCACCCTGGAAGAAGTCCTCCCCGGTCGCCCCAATCTCATCGCCCGCGCGCCCGGCCCCAGCGACCGCCCCCGCGTTCTTCTCGGCCCGCACCTCGACACCGTCGGCGTCACCGGCATGACCATCCCAGCCTTCGAAGCCAACTTCGCCGACGGCAAGATCCACGGTCGCGGGGCCTCCGACACCAAAGGCCCGATGGCGGCCATGCTCTGGGGTTTGCGCGCAAATGCCGAAAAACTCGCGACTTTACCCGTTGCCTTCGATTTCGTGGCCTTCTGCGGCGAAGAATCGAACCAGCCCGGCTCGCTGCACTTCGCCCGTCACCATGCCTCCGCCTACGCCTTCGCCATCGTCGGCGAGCCCACCAGCCTGCAAGCCGTCCACAGCTCGAAAGGCTGCCTGTGGGCGACCCTCGAAGCTCACGGCAAAGCGGCTCATGCCTCGCGGCCCGAACTTGGCGACAACGCCCTGCTCAAACTCACCCGCGCCCTCCACCGCATTCAGGAAACCCTCCCCGCCACCTTCGCCGGCTTTCCCGATCCCCTCCTCGGCCCGCCCAGCCTGAACATCGGCATGATCCAAGCCGGCACCCGACCCAACATCGTGCCAGATCACGCCAGCGCGCGCTTCGACATCCGCAGCACCCCCGCCCTCGTGGCCCAGCGCTCCGTGCGCGAGCTGCTCAACGCTTATCTGGACGAAAACCAGCCCGAAATCACCCTCGGCGAAGCCAGCGAATTCCCGC
The DNA here is from genome assembly GCA_050285825.1 of Verrucomicrobiales bacterium. Lineage (GTDB taxonomy): Bacteria > Verrucomicrobiota > Verrucomicrobiia > Verrucomicrobiales > Akkermansiaceae > SW10. The sequence continues at coordinate 4,850 of JBNNED010000205.1, forward strand.
CCATGCACACCCCCGCCGATCACCCCTGGCTGCGCGCCCTGCAAGCCGCCGTCCCCGAGCTCACCCTCACCGGCGCCCCGTGGTTTTCCGACGCCGCCCACCTCGCCGCCGCCGGCCTCCCCGCCATCTGCCTCGGCCCCGGCTCCATCGACCAAGCCCACACTAAAGACGAATTCATCCAGCTCTCCGAGCTCGAAGCCGGAGGGCTCTTTTTCACGCACCTCATCAGCTCGCTTGCACCCGCTGGGACTTTTTGACAAGTTCTCTCACCACAACCCGTAATCACCGATATGAAACAAGCTTTCTTCAAACTGGCTCTCCCCATCGCCACCGTCGCGGCCCTGGGCTTCGCCCTCAGCCCACAGAGCGAGGCCGAAACAACTCCGGCGGCAAACCCCGATGAAGTCCCCGCCGTCTGGGAAAACCTTTTCGATGGCAAAACCCTCTTCGGCTGGAACGGCAATCCCGAAAACTGGTCGGTCGAAAACGGTGCCATCGTCGGTCGCAACACCGAGGAGAAACCACTCCAGAAAAACACCTTCCTCGTCTGGCAAGGCGGTGACCTCGCCGACTTCCACCTCAAGGTCGATTTCAAGCTCGAAGGTGGCAACTCCGGCATCCAATACCGTTCCCAACTCGTTGAAGACGAATGGACGATGAAAGGCTACCAGGCTGATTTCGAATCAGGCGACACCTACTCCGGCATTCTTTACGAAGAACGCGGCCGCGGCATCCTCGCCCAGCGCGGCCAACAAACGGAAATCGGCGACAACGGCAAACCCAAGGTCACCGGTTCCGTCGGTGATTCCGCCGAGATCAACTCCAAGATCAAGAAAGGCGACTGGAACACCTACGAAGTCATCGCCCAGGGCGATCACATCATCCACATGATCAACGGCGTGATCACCTCCGAAGTCACCGACAAGGACCCCAAAAACTTCCGCGACCGCGGTCTTCTCGGCTTCCAGGTCCACAAAGGCCCCGCCATGAAAGTGAGCTTCAAAAACATCCAGCTCCGCCGCATGAAGCCCGCCGACAAGAAGAAGATCGTCTTCATGGCCGGCCACCGTTCCCATGGCTACGGCTCCCACGAGCACCGTGCCGGCTGCCTCCTCCTCGCCAATCAACTCAATAAACACGCCGCCGACCAGGTCTATGCCGAAGTCCGCCTCGCCAAAGACTGGCCCGCCAACTTCAACGCCCTGAAAGACGCCGACGCCATCGTTTTCTACTGCGACGGCGGCGGCGGTCACATGGCCAACTCCCACCTGGAAGAGCTCGATATCGAACTCAAAGACGGCACCGGCCTCGCCTGCCTCCACTACGGTGTGGAAACGACCAAGGGCGAGCGCAGCGCCTACTTTAACAAGTGGATGGGTGGCAGTTTTGAAGTTCATTGGTCCGTCAACCCGCACTGGGAAGCCGATTTCACCAAACTCCCCGACCACCCGATCACCAACGGCGTCCAGCCCTTCAAAGTCCACGACGAATGGTATTTCAACATGCGCTTCGTCCCCGAAATGAAAGGCGTCACTCCCATCCTCACCGCCGTGCCTCCGCTGAGCACGATTGAGCGCAAAGACGGGCCGCACTCCGGCAACGAACACGTGCGCAAAATCGTCCAGGAACAACAACCCGTCCACGTCGCCTGGGCCTACGAACGCCCGGAAGGCGGACGCGGCTTCGGCTTCACCGGCGGCCACTTCCACAAAAACTGGGGCAACGACAACTTCCGCAAAACCGTCCTCAACGCCCTCGCCTGGGTCGCCCAGGCCGAAGTCCCCGCAGACGGCATCCCCTCCGACAAAATCACCGAAAAAGACCTCGAAAAAAATCAGGACTACCCCAAGCCCTGACCCACGGAACGCGAGTGAAATGCCCTATGGGTGCTTCAGCTCGCCTCCCTCACCGATCTCCTCACCATAAAACGCCGGGACCTCGCCGTCTCCGGCGTTTTTTCTTTTGCCCGCTCCCGCCCTCATGCTTAATCAAGCGCTCATGACCACGCGCTCCGGCCTTCTTCTTCTCGTCTCCGGCCCATCCGGTTCCGGAAAAACCACTCTCTGCCGCCAACTCGCCGACGAAGGAGAAGTCCACTACGCCACCTCCTGCACGACCCGCCCCATGCGTGAAGGCGAAAAAAACGGGCACGATTACCACTTTCTGAGCCTCGCCGAATTCGAGCAACGCATCGCCCAAGGCCACTTCCTCGAACACGCCCGCGTCCACGAAAACCACTACGGTACGCTCAAATCTGAAGTCCTCGACCACCTCCGGGCCGGACGAGACGTCGTCATGGACATCGACATCCAGGGGGCCGATCTCGTCCGCGCCTGCCCTGATCCCCACATTCAAAAAGCCCTTATCGACCTCTTCGTCATGCCTGCCAGCGAGGCCGAACTCCGCCAACGCCTCACCGGACGCGGCACCGATCCCGACGAAGTCATCGAGTTGCGCATGAAAAACGCCCTTGCGGAAATCGCCGCCTGGCCGAAATACTCCTACCGACTCCTCTCCACCACCCGCGAGGCCGACAGATCGGAAGAGCACACG
>JBNNED010000206.1:0-4378 GCA_050285825.1 Verrucomicrobiales bacterium
GCAGGCGGCGGAAAACCCGGAAGAAGCCGAATCCCTCATTCCCAAAGCCGTCGCCGCCGTCGATACCATTTTCAGCCACGCTGAAGAACTCAAGGACCACCACAAACTTCTGGCGGGCGAGGCCACCTCTTCCGTTTTTGCCAAGGCTTACGAGATCAACCACCTCAAACTCGAAAAAATCCCCGCCTCTCCCCTCGATCTCCAAAACATCTACGACAAGCTCGTCTTCCCCAAGCTCCGCCAACCCGACAGCATCCCTTCGCTGCGCAACGCCTGGGACCGCCGGATCAAGCAGGAAGGGATGAAGCTCGAATTCTGGTCCGCCGAGGGTTCCGTACGCGACACCCTCCCGCCCGCTTACCAAAAATGGCTGGAAACGACCCGCCTCGACCTCCTCTGGGCCAAAGAAGTCGATACCTTCAAAGCCGGAGCCGAGCGCAGCGCCGCCATGGCCATGCTCACCCTCATCCAGGACCACCTCAGCTACCAGAACGCCTCCAAATGGATCAGCGAGTTCACCGAACTCATGGGCAGCGGCGAAAACTCTCCCGAAAGCGCTCCCCCCAATGATTGAGCCATTCTCCCCGGCTCATAACCAGATCTCATCAAATCTCACGTGAAGTCCACCGCCCTGCAAGACGCCTTCAAGGTCATCCTCTACCTCGTCCTCTCCCTCCTTTTCGCCGCTCTCTTCAGCCCCCTCCTCTACCAACTCGGCAAAGGCTTCGGCCAAGCCACGATCGGAGGAAATCACGCCGAAGCCATCCATTGGCTTGCCAAAAAAGCCCTCAAACACGACTTCGACACCTACTTCAACCGCGCCCTCATGCTCGGCGCCGTCCTTTTCCTCTACCCCCTCCTCGCCTCCCTCCGCCTGCGCAGCCGACCCGCCTCCTTCGGCCAATCCCCCTGGTCGATCTACCTCCCCGCCGAAAAAATCGCCCGCGATCACGGTCAACCGCTCACCAACCCCCGTTTTGGCTGGTTGCAGGCCCTCGCCGGCTTTCTCCTCGCCGCCGGGATCCTCTTCGCCATGGGCTGGCTCTTCCTCTACCAGAACTGGTTCCGCCTCAACGAGTCATTCGATTGGCAAAAAGCCCTTTCCAAGGCCATTCCAGCCGCCCTCGGTGCCTCTCTCGTCGAGGAATTCATCTTCCGTGGCGCTCTTCTCGGCATCTTCATCCGCGCCTTCCGCCCCCTCAAAGGCACCATCCTCCTCTCCCTCATTTTCGCCTTCGTCCACTTCCTCCAACCCGCCGCCGGACACCAAGTCGCCCAGCCGGCCGCCTGGCACGCCGGATTCGATATGCTCCGCCTCATCGGCCTGAAATTCCTCCAGCCCCAGCCGATGCTCTACAGCTTCACCACCCTCTTCCTCGTCGGCCTCATCCTCGGCCAGGCCCGCTACGCCACCGCCTCCCTCTGGCTCCCCATCGGCCTCCACGCCGGCTGGGTCTTCTCCTTCAAGCTCTTCAACCAATTCGCCCACCGCCGCCCCGACCTCGACCCCTCGCTCGATCTCTTCATCGGCCGCGACCTCAAAGAAGGGCTCCTCCCCCTCGCCGCCCTCACCCTCACCGGCCTCATCGTCTGGCTTCTCACCCGAAAGAAGTCGGAGGAAGCGGCCTAACGCGACAGCCCCTCCATGTGGTCCCAGCTCCTCGATAGCCTCTTCCCCTCTTTCTGCGAGTTCTGCCGCTGCCAACTGGATCAGGGACGCAACCTTTGCCCCGACTGCCTCGACGCCCTCCCGCGCCTCACCCCGCCCTTCTGCGACCGCTGCGGCGAGCACTTCGACGGCCAAATCGACAATAACTTCACCTGCCCGAACTGCCACGACATCCACTTCGACTTCGATTTCGCCCGCGCCCCCCTCACTCTCAACGAGCAAAGCCTCCACCTCATCCACCAAATCAAGTACCAGCGGCAATTTTTCTTCGCCCGCGACCTCGCCCCCCTCCTCGCCGAACTCCTCCGTAGCGATCCCGCTCTCAACCACCTCCAGGACGCCCTCCTCGTCCCCGTCCCCCTCCACCCCAACCGCCAGCGCCACCGCAAGCGCAATCAAGCGGAAGAAATCGCCCGCGCCCTCGCCTCCCACTGCGATTTCCCCCTCCTCCCCGCCCTCAAGCGCACCCGCCACACCACGACGCAGACCCGCCTCAACCGCAGCCAACGCCTGAAAAACCTCAAAGGAGCCTTCGCCATCCGCCCCCGCCACCTCCCGCGCCTCCGCCAGGCCACCGTCATCCTCATCGACGACGTCTTTACCACCGGCTCCACCCTCCAGGAATGCGCCAAAACCCTCCGCTACGACGGAAAAGCGGCCAAAATCATCGCTTTAACGCTGGCCAGAGGTTAAATTTTTAATCTTTTTTCAACAAATAAGCACTTTGCTTTCATGCTTGACGCATAGCCGATGTGCATACTATGTTCTACAGACACGTAGGATTCTTCTCTTGGGCTTGGCCTCCCCGACCTGACCTGAATCAAATTGATCAGCTTCGTGGTCGACTCGACCCGGCTCAGTGACGAAACCTTCACCAAAAAACACAAACCACACGCATCCATGAAAATCTCTACTCATCGCCCCCTCCGCCAAAGGGTCGCCCGCCGGGCCTTCACTCTCGTCGAGCTTCTCGTCGTCATCGCCATCATCGCCGTCCTCGTTGCTCTCGCCTTCGTCGGTGCGCGTAAAGGGCTCGACGCCGCCACCCTCGCCAAAGGCATGTCGCGGATCAAAAGCCTGCAACAAGCCAACGCCGCTTACGCTGCCGATAACAACGGAAAATTCGCCATCGTTCTCTCTTCCCGCAACAGTGGCGGACAATTCCAGCGCACCGATTACAATGATGCCTGGTGCAACAACCCCGGCTTCGTCTCCCACCTCACCGGACACGACAAGCCCATCAACTCCGAGTCCAGAATGGATGAGCGTGTTCTCGACCCCGTGGAAATGAAAGCCAAGGGCACCCGCTACTGGTATCTTGGTGTGAGCTACGGCGCCGTCCACACCAAAAACGTGCCCGGCCCGGGTTGGCAGGCTGGCGGCGGTAACATTCCGCCAGGTGTTGGTGAGCACAACCAATGGTCTGTCCACACCGTGCACGATCCTTCCCGTATGGCCGCGTTCATCACCAGCAACGACCACCTTGGAAAGTTTTCTGGTCGCTATATCTGGCGAGACAACCCCGGCTTTGGCTATTCCAATGGCCGCGTTTCCTACCGCTACCCCGGAGAAAAGGCCTTGGCGGTCTTCTTTGATGGCCACGTCGAGACTTTCACCATGGCTGACATGGAGAGAATTGATGCCTCCGGAGGTTCCGAGGACAACGTCTTCTGGGGCGGCACCGTTTACGAAAATTAACCGTACGCCAGCTCAATTCGTTTCCTTTTTCTGACTTGACGAAGGGCTGGATCAGCGACTACATTGTAACAACATAAAACCAGTCCAATTCATGAAAAACCATCCGAGACAATTCAAAAACGCCGCTTGTAGTCGACGCGGCTTCACCTTGGTTGAACTCCTTGTCGTCATCGCGATCATTGCCGTGCTCGTCGCCCTTGCCTTCGTTGGCGCGCGCAAGGCCATGGACGCCGCGACCCTCGCCAAGGGGATGTCCCGCGTCAAAGGCCTCCAACAAGCCAATGCCGCTTATGCTGCCGACAACAACGGTAAATTCGCGATCATCTGGACCACGGAAACCGACTCCCGCACGGGCTATGGGCAGGCTTGGGGTTCCGACACCGAATTTCTATCGCACCTGACTGGAACCGACGTCAAAGGGAGTTTCTACAATAAAAATAACACCGACGAACGAGTTCTCGACCCCGTCATCTTAAAACATAAAGAAGGCAACTGGTGGCAGATTGGCGTCAATTTCGGCTACGTCATCGACAACGCGCCCGGCCGCAACTGGTCCGCCGGTGGCACGACATCAGAATCCGAATTAGCAAAAGACAAACACCGTCGTTGGTCCGTGCAAACCGTCCACGATCCTTCCCGCATGGCCGCCTTTTTGACCAGCAGCGACCACCTCGCCAAATATAGTGGACGTTTCAAATGGCGTGATAATCCCGGGCACGCCTACGCCGAAGGACGGGTCTGCTACCGCTACGCGGGCGAAAAAGCCCTCGCCGTCTTCTACGACGGGCACGTTGAAACCTTCACCATGGCCGACATGGAAAAAATAGACGCCGACGGTGGAGGCCGAAACAATGTCTTCTGGGGCGGCAAACAGTACGGGAACTAAGCCACATTTTAGCGACCTCCAATGAGTGCAAGGTCAAGCTCTGCTTGGCTTTTTTACGAACCTCGCCCCTCCAGCGCTCTCCCCTCACTGAAAAACGCCCTACTTCACTGGCCCGGCGCTCGCCA
>JBNNED010000207.1:0-5268 GCA_050285825.1 Verrucomicrobiales bacterium
GCTCTTCCGATCTCAGTCGGGACGACTACCAAGCCCCACTCATCGCTCACATCCGCCGCGGACTCGGTCGCTCCATGGCCATTTCCTTCCCCCTCGGCGGTGAACACTCCGCCCGCACCCGCGCCTGGCCGCAGTACGCCGACTTCCTCCAGACGACCGCCCGCTGGCTCATGGGCGACGAACTTCCGCCCGGACTCGCCCTCCTCCCCGAGATCAGCGGCACGACCCTGCGCCTCGACCTCCACTACGACCCCGTCCGCTGGGAAAGCGCCCTCTCACAAGACCCGCCCCGCGTCAAAATCATCAGCGGCGAAGAAAAAACGAGCCGCGAGCTGACCTGGCAACGCCTCGCACCCGGCCACTTCTCCCTCCGCCACGAACTCCCCGAAGCCGCCAGCCTGCGTGGCGTCGTCCAAATCGGCTCCCACACCCTCCCCTTCGGCCCCCTCGTCCTCGATCAAGCCCGCGAATGGGCCTTCGACCCCGCACGCCTCGCCGAACTCCGCGAAGTCTCCCGACTCAGTGGCGGACGCGAACTCCTGCAACTCAGCGAGGCCTGGCAAAGCCCTCCGCCCCGCCTCCGAGCCAGCTCGCTGCGCCCTCCCCTCCTCACCCTCGCCCTCCTTCTCATTCTCATCGACGCCCTCCTCACCCGCACCGGCTGGAAACTCCCCGCCTTCGGAAAATTCCAGCTCCGCCCGCAGCCCGCCAGCCGACAAGCACCCGAAAAGCCAACCGCTCCGGCCCCCACACCCAGCCCGGAAAGCCCAGCCGAAACCCCGGCCCCCAAAACTTCTCCCGGCGACGAGGCCGCCGAGCGCCGCAGCTCCCGCTTCCGCCGCGCGAAGAAATAAACCTCAAGCTGCTGAAATTCAATTCAGTCCCGGCGGCGACGCAGCAAAACAGCCCCCGCCATGAGGCCCAGCACCGCGCTCGCAGGCTCGGGGATTTATTCGATCATGATGTTGTCAAGATACATCACGCGGCCACTCCCTTCCCGGTTATGGAAAGTCACAAGCTTGGTGTAACTCGAGTTATCTGCGACGAGGGTTTCACTCGCAGACACCCTCGTTCCCGTTCCTCTCTCTGTCACCGTGATACTTAAAAGTGACCCCGTATCCAAAATCTCAAAATCATAGATCTCCGAAGTTTGCAAATCCAGAGTACCGGTCACTCCCCCCGTAATACTGAAATTTCCGCCCCGCGTCTTCACATCCATATATTCAGTGTTTGGATTGGTCCCCGCCACAAACTCGATTCCATTGTCCGTTTCTCCATACTGAGTGGTCGTCGTTCCCTGTGTCCGCGTTAGAACTTGGAAGAAGTCATCAGAGGCATCCATGCGAAAAGAGCCAGTGATGCGAATCCCCCCAGCGTAATCATCCGGGTCAATCTCGAAAGCCGAGTTAAGGTAACCACGCGAGGTGATCACGAGTTCTCCTCCTGTTTCATTCACAGCAGGCGCGCCGATGGAAGTGCTGACCGTGTTGTCCGGAATATAAACCGACCACTTCGCCGCATCGATGATTCCATCATTAAAATCGTCCTGAATTAAAACAGCCGCTGGCAAAGAAGAGAGGCAGGTGGAGACAACGAGCAAGGTGGTAGCAGATAACTTGGTCACACCGCATAGTATTCCTCATAAACGAAAGGACAGGGCAAGCATAAAATCCATATCTCTCCCAAAAACTTTCATGCACTCGTTTGCACTCACTCCGCCGCCGTGCGCAGTTCCTGAAAGCGCTGGCGCATCTCCGCCAACTTGGCGGCGTGTTCTTTTTTTCCCGCCAGATCGTTCTCCTCGCGCGGGTCGTTGCGCAAGTCGAAGAGCTGCTCGACCTCGTGATCGGGCCAGTAAAAATACTTCCAATCGCCCCGCACCAAGGCCTGCGAGGCGGGGATGAAATCGACGTCCCGAATGATCGGATGTTCATAAAAAAACTCCTTCCGCCAGTCGGACGGCGCCTCAGCGAGATAGAGCGGCGCGAGATCCCGCCCCTGCATCCCTGCCGGGACGGGCGAGTCCGTGGCTACCAGGATCGTCGGGGCCAAATCGACATTCAGCGTCATCTCCTCCCGCAACTCACCCGCGCCCGCCTGACGCCGGGGATCCCAGATCACCAGCGGCACGCGGATGCTTTCCTCGTGCGGATACCATTTGTCGGCCAGACCATGCTCGGCGTGATAATAGCCGTTGTCCGTCGTGAAAATCACCAAAGTCTCGTCCAGCACTCCCTCTTTTTCCAAGGCCTCCAGGATGACCCCGCAGGTCGCGTCCACTTCCGTTGCCAGGCGATAATAATTCTTCATCATCTCCTGGTATTTTTCCGGCTCATCGAAGCGCCAGTGCCAGCGATTGCGCCCCTCGTTCTTCTCATCAAAAAAATCCGGTAGTCGCTGCCACGATTCTTCCGTGGCATTCACCGGCACCGGAATCTTCACGTCTTGATAAAGCTCCAGGCTCTCTGGCTGGGGCAGGAATTGTTTGGGGTTCCGATCTTCGGCGTGCGTGGCGAAAAAGGCGACTGTCAGGCAGAAAGGCTTCCCCTCCGGTCGCTCGCGCAGAAACGCCAGGGCATCGCGCTCGTTCTTCTTTGTGACATGGATTTTTCCGCCATCCTCATCCTTCATCCAGTGCACCCCACCGTAGGCCCGGCCAAAATCAAAGCGCTCCGCCGGAAACTTCCCATTGTGCCACTTGCCGACATGCCCGACGAAATAACCCCGCTCGCGCAGAATCCCGGGGTAGGTCTCTTCCCACGGAGTCTGGAAGGCCGAAAAACCCCGGTTCCCGTGTCGCGACATCCATTGCCCGGTGAACAAACTGGCCCGACTGACTCCGCAGATCGAGGTCGTGACGTAGTTATTCCGAAAACGCACGCCGCGCCGCGCCAGATCATCGATGACGGGTGTTTTGACGACCGGATGACCCGCCACACCCAGCGTGTCATGCCGCCAGTCGTCCGCGTATAAGACCAGGACGTTGAGTGGCTTTGCCCAGAGGAGACCAGACGTCAGCAGAAGAAAAATCGGGACTAAAAACTTCATCTCCAGTCATACCCGCCTCGCCCGCCCCATGTTTCATTGACAGGAAATGCCGCTTGGCTAATTTCCGAGAATGCAAAGACGCCACTTTCTTCAGACCGCCGGACTCAGCCTCGCCGCCAGCGGCCTCAGCACGCTCAGCGCCGCCGAAAAGGCCGACCCGGAAAAGGCCCGGCGCCCGCGCGCGATTTTCACGAAATTTCTCGAGAAACTGAGCCCCGATGAACTCGCCGCCCTCATCGCGAAGCAGGACGTGACCGGTCTGGAAGCGCCCTTGCGACCCGGCGGCCACATCAAACCGGAGAACACCGCTGCCGAGCTCCCCGCCTTCCTCGCAGCCCTCGCCAAAAAGGACCTCAAAGTGGAAATCGCCGCTTCCGGAGTCAACGAACTCGACGACGCGGGCAAAAACGAGACCTACCTCCGCGCGCTCGCCGCCAATGGCGTGACCCGCTACCGCCTGCAGCACTTCCGATACGATCTCTCGAAGTCAATTCCCACGCAAATGGCCGACATCCGCGCTAAACTCATCGATCTTGCGGCGCTCAACAAGGAGCTTGGTCTCCAAGGCCAGTATCAAAACCACCGTGGTGACAACTACGTCGGCGGCCCGATTTGGGACATGGTCGAGATTCTCAAAGACATCGATTCGCAACAGCTCGGCATGGCCTTCGATGTCGCGCACGCTGCCGTCGAGGGCACATCCGCCTGGCGCATGAACCTCCGCCGCGCCGCGCCCCACATCGCCGCCATTTACTTTAAAGACTACGCCCTCAAAGGCCGCCGCTGGCAGACCTGCCCGCTCGGAGAAGGCATTGTCGACCCGAAAGTCGCGGAAGAAGTCGCCGACCTCCTTCCCGCCGACCTCCCCGTCTCCGTCCACATCGAATACCTCAACCACAAGGCCCCCGACCACCTCAGCCAAGTCGATCAAGCGATGACCCGCGACCTCGCGACCTTGCGGAAGTGGCTCCCGCACTGATTTCGCAGGAGAGGCCACAGGCCCTGATCTATCCCACATCATTAAGTGAATGGGAGCAGCGTCGCGAGGCGGCTGGCGGGGTTTGAGTAAACCCCTTCAAGCCATCTCCAGTCCCTTGAAGGTGCCAGTGGAGGTGGCGAATTGATCGGTCTCGATGCCCATGCGCTGCAAGATGCTCACGAAGAGATTGGGCAGCGGGTAGTTTTCCTGGCGATCAAAGGCGAGGTGCTGACCATGCCGGAAGCCACCGCCAGCCATGATAACCGGCATGTTCGTGGTGGTGTGCTTGTTGGCGTCGCCGAAGTTACTGCCGTAAACCACGCTGGTGCGGGAAAGGAGATCGCTTTCTCCTTCGCGGGATTCCTTCAGTTCGGAAATAAAGGTGCCCAGCAAGCGCATGTGCTCGCGATCAATGGCGTCCAGTTGCTTCAACTTACTCTCGTTATTCCCGTGGTGTGATAGATTATGGTAGCTTTCGGAAATTTTTGCACCCGGCACGTCGATGGTGGGCGAGTTGGTGCTGTCTAGTAATAGAGTGATGCTGCGGGTCGAGTCGGTGGCAATGGCGAGGCGCGCCATCTGGTACATCAAGCGCGTTTTCTCCATGTACGCGCTGCGCTCCTTCGGGTCGCTAGGCTGTGGGATGGGGGCCTGTGGTTTCGGGCGTTTTTCCCACTCGCGGGCCTGCACGAGGCGCTGCTCGGTCTCACGCACGGCGGTGGTGTATTGTTCCATGCGCTCGCGGTCGGCATGCCCCAGCTTGCGCGTCAGGGCTTTCGATTCTTCGGCGAGTGAATCCAGGATGCTCTCGCCCATCTCCAAGCGGCGGAGTTGTTTTTCTGTTTCCTCGGCCGAGCCTTTTAAGAAGAGTTGGCGGTATACTTCCGAAGCGCTGTTCTCACACGGAATCAAGACGCCCGAATCGGTCCAGGACAAACTGCGACGACCTGCTTTGGCGTTCACTCCCAAGGTGAGCGAAGGGAAGCGGGTCTCGTGCCCCAACGCCATGGCGATCTTCTGATCGAGCGAAATGCTGTTGCGGAAGCCCCCACCTCCCGGGTGTTTGGCCGCGGTGAGGAAGGAAACGTCGGACGAATGCGAGCCATCGACGCTCGGGTGCGAGACACCGCTGAAAACGGTGAAATCCTCGCGATGCTCGGCAATTTCCTCAAGATAAGGCGATAGGGCGTAGCCGCGACCACTGGCCTCGGGGAAAAATTTTTCCGGCCGCACGCCGAGGT
>JBNNED010000208.1:0-10103 GCA_050285825.1 Verrucomicrobiales bacterium
CCAACCTCGGCACCGGAGCCTACGCCTTCATCCCCCTCCCCTTTCTGGACGACTGGCTCATCAAACGACAGCGCCGGAAAATGGCGCAAGCGGTGCTCGAAAGTCGCGGCATCAGCTATGACCGGAAAGCCCCCCGACTCATCGTCGAGGAAGATCGTCCGCTCTTCGCCCGCCTGGGCTCGCTGATGAAAGGTCTCGTCATGAAGCCGCTCAAAAAATTGTTCCGCACCGTCCTCATCTGGTTGACGGCCAAGAATGCCGCCCGCACCGTCATGGTCAGCTACTTTCTCGCTCGCTTCCTCCACCACCCCGCTCTCCTTCCGGCGGATGCCGGTCGTCACCTATCCGAGGAACGCGCCCGTTTTCTCAGCACCGTCTTCCACGAGGTCTCAGAGGATATCGACGTCCGCGCCGCCAAAGACGCCCTGCAACAGCTGATCAAGCTCTTCGCCCGCTCGAATAAGCGCTCGACCCAGGAAATCGGCGAAACCATCGAGAAAGCCGCGCCAAATTTCATCGCGGAATTCGATGCCCTCGTCAGCGAGCGGCTCGGGAGTGCCTCGTAGTCGGCGAGACTTAGAAGAACCAAGCGATCACCTTGACGATGGCGGCGATGACCCCGATGAAGCTCAAGCCCACGGCGAGGAAGCTCACGATGCCGCCCCGCGTCTGCGGAGAGAGCGCGACGATCATGCCCCAGACTCCGAAAAGAAAGGCGAGCAGCGCGCAGAGCAAGCCCAGCATGGCTCCCACGTTGAAACTCGCGATGGCCGCCACGATCGCGAGGATCGAGACGATACTGAATGATTGTTTACCTGATTCTGCCATAATCCGTAATAAACCAGAGAGTTCTAAAAGCGCAAACGATACTTTGAGCCGAGAACCGCAAGACCCTCGCCCGCGCAAATCCTTTTTTGAGTTCGGCCTCATTCGTGCTAGGCTGAGAGAACTATGGACAACGCCGCAAACCCCTATCGCCGTCTTTTGATTTTAACCGACTTGGGCACCGTCCGGGTGCTGGCCTTTAAAGAGGCTGGAGACGACCCACGCGACCGCGCCCACCTCGTCGAACTCTCCGCGGAGGAGATCGCCCCCCCGCGCGGAGCCGCCACCACCGACAGCCCGGGCAAATTCAAACGCGGAGCCGCCGCCGGTAACGACGAGGCCATGTCCCACGCCGAAACGAAACTCGACATCGAAGTAGAAAAACGCGCCATCGCCCAAGTCGCAGCGGAAATTTGCGAGGTGGTCGCTCGCCTTAAGTGTCAGAAATTCGTCCTCGCCGCCCCGCCGGAACACCTCAAGCGCCTCGAAGAAGAAATGCCGGCCGATTGTCGCCAGAAAATGCAGGCCTCGCACCGCCTCGACCTCACCAAAATCAGCCTGAAAGAGCTCGAAAAGCGCTTTCTCTGAGAATGATGGGGCCCCGAGATGGCCCGCACGCGACTCTCTGGAAAAATGACCCGGCAGAGCTCCGTATCTGCGGTGGCGTGAACGCCGCCCAGCATCATGATTCACCGCATCTGCAGCCTTCTCCTCGCCCTCTGCCTCCCCCTCGCCGCCGCTGTCGAGTGGCCACTGGAGCAGCTTTACAAAAGGCCCCAATCCTTCCCCGCTCCCTCGAAAAGCAAGTTCCCAAGCGTGAAAGCCACCTTCTTGCAAGGCCTGCCGTGGCAGGGCAAGGAAACGCGCATCTTTTGCTACTACGGGCTCCCCGCCGGTGCCACGCCCGACCAGCCCGTGCCCGCCATGGTCCTCATCCACGGCGGCGGCGGCTCGGCCTTCCCCGATTGGGTCAAGCTCTGGAACGACCGGGGCTACGCCGCCATCGCCATGGACACCTGCGGCCAAATCAGCGGACTGGGATACCGCGACCACAGCCGCCACGAGTTCGCCGGCCCCATGGGCTGGGGGGGCTTTGATCAGACCGGACTCAAAGCGGAAGACCAATGGTCCTATCACGCCGTCGCCGCCGTCATCACGGCCCATTCCTTCCTCCGCACGCTGCCCGGTGTCGATGCTGAACGCGTCGGGCTCACCGGCATCTCCTGGGGCGGCTACCTGACCTGCCTCGTGGCCGGAATCGATGAGCGCTTCCAATGCGCCATCCCCGTTTACGGCGGTGGTTTTCTCGACGAAAACTCGACCTGGCTCGGCCCATTCAAAAAACTCGGCCCCGAAAAAACGGCCACCTGGATCGAGCGCTGGGACCCCAAAAACTACCTCCCCCGGGCCGATCTCCCCTTCCTCTGGGTCACCGGCACAAACGACTTCGCCTACCCCCTCGATTCCCATGACAAATCCGTCCGCCGCCTCCCCCACCCCTCCCGCCTCTCCATCCCCGGCAACATGCCACACGGCCAACCCCAGGGCCAATCGCCCGCCGTCATCGCGGCCTTCGCCGATCAAGAACTGAAAAAAGGCCCCGCCTTGCCCACCATCACCGCGCTCCAGGCCAGCGACGGCTCACTCAGCGCCACCTACCACACGGACCAAGCCATCACCCGAGCGGAACTGCTCTTCACCGAAGACGACGGAAATTGGCATAAACGCCAATGGCAACGCCAGCCCGCTCGCCTTGATCCCGCGAGCAAACAAGTCAGCGCCCCTCTTCCCCCCAAAGCCCGCGCCTGCTTCCTCAACCTCCACGACCCCCGCGGCTTCGTCATCAGCAGCCGACTCCACCTGCCGTGAGAGGCCTGCCTGGAAACTCCCGGATCCCGGCTGATGTCAGCCCTCCAGGCCGTCGATGTGCGGCTTGGTGCTGGTTGCGAAGTTCTCGATCTCCAGGCCCATGCGCTGAGCCACGGGAACGAAGAGATTGGACAACGGCGTGTTGTTTTTCGGGTCGTGGGCAATGTAGCCCGCGTGCTTGAAGCCCCCGCCCGCCATGATGATGGGCAGGTTCCGCCAGTCGTGAGAGGAGGCGTTGCCGAGGTTCGAGCCGAAGATGACGGAGGTGTTGTCGAGAAGGCTGACTCCGTTCTCCTGACTCGCTTTGAGCTTCGCCAAAAAGCCGCTGAGGGCGCGGAACTGCGCTTCTTCCACAATTTTCAGCTCCTTGATCTTCGCTTCATCCTTCCCGTGGTGCGACAAGCCGTGCCAGTCGGAATTCACCCCCGCGAGATTCGCCGGAACCGCGCCGAGACCCGTGATGTTGAAGGTCATCGTGCGCGTCGAGTCGCTCTGAATGGCCAGCGCCATCATATCATACATCAACTCCTGCCGCCCCACGGTGTCGGCTTGATCCTCGATATCCGTTGGGGCCTGCGCCGTCGTTTTCGGCTTCGGTTTCTTAACCCAACCCTCGGATTGCTGGAGGCGCTGCTCCAGATCCCGCACGGAAGTGAGGTATTCGTCGAGTTTTTCCCGGTCGCGTGCGCCGAGATCCCCCTCCAGCCGCTTGGCCTGCCCCATCACGGTGTCGAGAATGCTCCGCCCGGACTTGATCTCGCTGAGCTCGCGTTCGATTTCCCAATTCTCGCCTTCGATGAAAAGCGCTTTGAAGATCGCCGACGGAGAAGTCTGCGCCGGAATGGGCACGCCACTGGCCGACCACGAAAGCGAGCCGTGCGCCGTGCTCAGAGCGAGGTAAGGGTAGCGCGTTTCCAGCCCGATTTTCTCGGCAATGAGCTGGTCGAGCGAGATCGTATTGCGAAAACCCGCCAAGCCGGGACGCACCGCCCCGGTGAGCCAGGTCATCTCCGAAGCGTGGCCGTCGTTGCCCTGCTGATCCTGGTGGGAAAGGCCGGAGAAGAGCGTGAAGTCCTCCCGGTGTTCTTTCAAGAGCTCGAGATAAGGCGTCAACTCGTAGTCGCGCCCCGGTTTTTCCGGAAAGAGGTGAGGGCCGTGCAGCCCGAGCGTCGTGCAAATCCCCACGAAGCGGCGCGGTGGCGCGGGTGTCTCCCCCCGGGCGAAAGCGGGCAGCATGGCGTCCATGAAGGGCAGCGAAATGGCGGTGCCCAAGCCTTTTAAAAAACGGCGGCGCGGCATGGCCCGGCGATGAGAGAAGTGCGGATGGTTCATTTGGTGAGAAAAATAGGAGATTCGGTGCAGAGAAGGATGAGATCGCGGACGCGGTAGCCGCCGGACTGCGAAGCCGCGACGATGCGGTCGATTTCCTCGCGGTCGGAAAAGCCCATTTCGCGCCCTGTGGAAAAGGTCAGCAACTTCGTCACAAAACTACGCGCCAGCGTCTCCTCATCTTCCGCGAGGAGGTCCCGGAACTGCAGAAAACCGTCGAATTTCCGCCCATCGGGCAGCTCGCCGCTGGCGTCAACCGCCGCGCCGAGGTAGGTGTTGTGCCAACGCCCGAGGCGCTCGACCCGCACCTGCTCACCCCCTCCGCGCACGCGGAACTGCTCGCGGTAAGCCCCCACCGGATCGAAGGCCTCCAGGGCGAAACCCGGCGGATCGATCTTTTGGTGGCAGGAATTGCAAGAGGTCGAATCACGGTGCTTGTCGAGAAGGTCGCGCAAGGTCGTGGCTCCCCGGATATCGGGCTCGATGCCCGGCGTTCCCGGGGGCGGCGGGGCGGGCGTCTGCCCCAGAATGCGCTCCAGCACCCAGACCCCCCGGCGCACCGGCGAGGTGTTGGTCCCATTGGCGGAAACTTTCAAGACACTGGCCTGGCTCAAGAAACCACCGCGCGGCGAGTTCTCCGGAAGAGCCACTTTCGCCATCTCGGGGCTCTCCACGCCCTCGATCCCGTAGTGCTCGGCCAGGCGGTTGTTCAAAAAGGTGAAATCCGCCTTCACCAGGTGACTCACCGGCAGATTTTCCCGCACCAGCTCCGCAAAATAAGCCGTCGTCTCCCGCAACATCGAGTCCTGCAAAAAGCGATCATACTCGAAATACAATCTCCCATCCGGCGAAGTCGCATCAATGTCCCGCAAATTCAGCCAGGAGTCCGTAAAATCCTGCACAAAGCGCGCGAACTCCGGTTCCGCCATCAAACGTTGCGCCTCCTCCCGCGTCTTCCCGAGGAGTTTCCCCTCACGCGCCAGCCGCATCAGCTCCTCATCCGGCCGCGTCCGGTGTAAAAAGTAGGACAAGCGCGAAGCCACCGCGAAATCATCCAGCTTACCGGCTTTTTCCCGCAAAAACAAAAAGTCCGGCGCACAAAAAATAGCCACCGTGCTCGTCTTCAGCGCTTCTTCGTAACTTTTTCCGCCCGCCATTTCTCCCTGGAACAGATCGACATAGGGCTGCAAGTCCGCTTCCACGACCGGCCGACGAAAGGCCGCCTCGGCAATCCGTTTCAAGACCGGCAGGACCTCCGCCGGCGGACTTTCAATCGCAAATCTCGGCTGATACCACGGTTTTTCCTTTTCCTTCGGGTTCTTCGGCTCGATCTCGACCCGTTCCACGCCGTCGAACAGCAAATGATGCCCCGCACTCGGCCATTCATCCAGCAAGGGCCCTTCGACCTTCACATCAAGAATCGCCACCCCGGGCCCTTTGTAATCCTTGACCGTGTTGTTCTGGATCTCGTTGTTGCGATCGCTGATCCCCCAAGGCTCAATCACGACCATGTAGCCTTTCTCAATCCTCGTCTCGATCTCGATCGTGGACGGCCCTCCCATCGGAAACGCGCGGAAGGCATAGATCGGTTGTGAGCTGCCCTTCTCCCAGGAACTCCCGCCGATGGAAAAGGTCACCGGCACTTCGCTCTGGTGATTGTAACCCGTGACCGAGATACGGTAGCGCCCGGTCTCCTTGACATTGCTCCCCCGCAACAAGCCCTTCGGATAGCTCCACTGCTTATAAAAAACGACCGCCTTGTCCTCCAGATAACCCCATTTCTTATTCAGAAACACATTTTTAGCCTCATCATGAGTGTCATAACGCGGGTTCAGGGTCACCGGTTCCGGTCGCGACATCCCCCGCGCCGGTGCCGCCTCGACCACCAGCGCCGCCGCCTCCAGATAACGCTGCATCTGCACCATCGAGATGCCCAAAGCCTCCCCCACGGTGTCGAATTCCCCCGAACGACCGTCCGCCGGCAAGAGATCCTGCAGGGACACCTTCGTCCCGAAAATGTCATTCAGCGTGTTCTCATACTCGATCTTATTCAGCCGACGCAGCACCGTTCCCTTGTGCGTGGCGTGCGCCTCGCGGAGTGCGGGAGCCAGGGTTTTTTCAAAGGCAGCCAACTCCGCCGCTTCCGGTCGCTCCTTCTTCTTCGGCGGCATCTCACCCGTCATCACCCGGTCAAAGACCTGCTCCCACTTCGCAAAATGCGCCTCGTTGTCCAAATCCGTCCCCAACTTCTCCAAATCCAAGCCCCCCTTCGAGGCCCCATCGCCATGGCAGTCATAACAATGGAACTCCACAAACTCCGCCAGCCCCTCACGGAACGGAGCAGCCACCAGCGAGAGAGGGCAAAGAAGTAAGATGAGAATTTTCAAAAGCAGTGCAGGGAATACGCGCAAGAAAGTAACATGTTTCAACCATCCTGCACCTCCGAATTTCCGCCCCGCACTCTCAAGCGCACCAGCCACTGCGTGTTTGTGGCTGGACGGGATTCCGGGGGCTGATAGCTTTGGGTGAATGGAGGGAAAATGGACGAGATGCCGAGAACGAGAATGTTGAGCCGAGGCGGACAGGGACTGCGCCGGATATATGAGTTCATCATCCAGCGGAAGAAGCGCTTTGTGGCGGCTTTCGTCGTTTTCGCCCACATTTTGGGGGCCTTGAGTTCGATCAAAGCGGTGATGGAGACGCGCACCGCTCAGGGTGCGGTGGCCTGGGTCGTCTCGCTCAACACGATGCCCTATGTGGCGGTGCCGGCCTATTGGGTTTTTGGGGACAGCGATTTCCAGGGCTATGTCACGGCGAGGCGGAGCCACCGACAGGAAATCAAGGATTTGTGGGATCAATACCACGCGGTTTTACGAGAGAAAAACCTCCTCGCACGCTCGGCTGAGCAGTCGCCCTTTGTCGCGGAAGAGCTGGCCAAGCTCCCCTTGACAGAAGGGAACCATGCGGAATTGCTCATCGACGGAGAAGCGACC
Source organism: Verrucomicrobiales bacterium (assembly GCA_050285825.1). GTDB lineage: Bacteria > Verrucomicrobiota > Verrucomicrobiia > Verrucomicrobiales > Akkermansiaceae > SW10. The sequence goes on from JBNNED010000208.1 coordinate 7,017, forward strand.
TTTGAGTCGATTTTCGAGGGGATTTCTCAGGCGAAAAAGTACGTCTGCGTCCAGTTCTAATTTGTGCAGGATGACGTGGTCGGCCGCGAGCTCGCGGAACGCCTCATCGAACGCGCCCGGGCGGGGGTCGCCTGTTACTTTTTATACGACGAGATCGGGAGTCGGCTCCCGGATTCCTACCTGCGCCCGCTGCGAGAGGCCGGGGTGGCGGTGCGGCCTTTCAATACGACGCAGGGAGATGCGAACCGTTTTCAACTCAATTTCCGCAACCATCGCAAGATCGTCATCACGGATGGTCGGGAGGCCTGGGTCGGGGGCTTGAACGTGGGGCGGGAGTATCTGGGTCTGGGGGAGAAAATGGGGTACTGGCGGGACACCCATGTGAAGGTCAGCGGGCCGGTGGTTCAGTCGGTGCAGGTTTCCTTCGCCGAGGACTGGCATTGGGCGGCGCAGGAGCGCTTGACGGGGCTCGTCTGGGAGCCGGAGGCGGCGGAAAATGGTGCCTCGATGCGCATGATGTGCCTGCCCTCCGGCCCCGTCGACCCGCTGGAGACCTGTACCTTATTCTTCCTCAATGCCATCAACGGCGCTCGCGAGCGGCTCTGGATCGCCAGCCCCTACTTCGTCCCGGATGAGCAATTCATCAGCGCGCTGCAACTGGCCAAACTACGAGGGGTGGACGTGCGGATCATCATTCCAGAGAAGGCCGACAACGCCTTGGTCAATTTATCGGCCTGGTCGTATCTCCCTGACCTCCAGAAAGTTGGTATCGAGGTTTACCGATACGAAAAGGGCTTCATGCACCACAAGGTGATGGTCGTGGACGAGCGTTATGCCACCATCGGCACGGCGAATTTCGACAACCGGTCTTTCCGCCTCAATTTTGAAATCACGATGGCCGTCGATGACGCGGCCTTCACCGCTCAGGTGAGCGAGATGATGGAAGACGATATGGCGGAATCCCGTCTCGTCGAGCCGGGGGCCTTCGATGATAAAAGCGCGTGGTTTCGCTTTTGGTCAAAGGCCGCCCGCCTGAGCGCTCCGGTGCAATGATAGGCCGTCCTCAAGCGCGATTCGTGATCCAGACGCAGGCGTAGGGGGGAAGCTCGAGGGTGGCGCTGAGATCATCGTAACGGGCCCCGCTGAGGAGATCCCGCCAGGTCTCGGTGGCGATGAGATTGAGCTCGACGAGCGGGATTTTCTGCGTCTCGCCGCTGATGTTATGCAGGGCGAAGATGCTCTGATCGCGCTTCGGACTTTCCCGCCAGAAGGCGAAAATTTCGTCGCCAAAATGCAGCGTGTACTGGGTCGCATTCGGGTGGAAGGCCGCTTGCTCGCGCCGGATTTTGATGAGGCGTTTCATTTCCTCGAAGACGCGCCCGTGGTGGGCGTGGGGTGCGGCGAGGGCGGCTTTGAGTTCGCCCGCCTCCCAACGTTTGCGGTTGATGCGGCGCGGCTGGCCGGATTCGGCGAAACCCTGGCGGTCGTTTTCCGTGCCGAGAAGGCTGTGGAGGTAGATCGCGGGCAGGCCTTCGAGAGCGAGCATGATGGTGTGCGCGCAGAGGAAGCGGTCGATCTGCCATTGATCCGGACCGCCGGCAATGGTGCCCTGAAGGGCGGAAAAGAGGGAAATGTTAGCCTCGTACGGAGCGAGCTCGCCATCCGGCATCTTGCGCATCGAGATTTCCCCGCCGAAATCCCGCAGGGTCTGGATGAGGCCGTCGCGTTCTTCCTCACTCAGCAATCCCTCGGCGGGGCGCAGGCCGATGCCATCGTGGGAGGCGATGAAATTCAGGTAACTCCGTCCCTGGCGGGCGGGCGGCATCGACATCATCCAAGTCTTCAGGTGGGTGCAATTCCCACTCAGCAAGGTGTGCAGGAGCAGGGGCGGCAGGGAGAAGTTATAGATGAGGTGAGCTTCGTTTTCGTTGCCGAAGTAACTGAGGTTCTCGCGATTCGGGACGTTCGTCTCGGTGATGATGACGGCGTTCGGTTCGAGACTTTCGATGACGAGGCGGAGGAGTTTGATGAGCTCGTGGGTCTGCGGTAGGTGGACGCAGGGGGTGGCGTCTTCTTTCCAAAGGAAGGCGATGGCATCGAGGCGGAAGTAAGTCACTCCTTGCTTGAGGTAAGTGCGGATGACGCGGATGACTTCGAGCAGGACCTCGGGATTGCGAAAATCGAGATCGACCTGATCCGGGCTGAAGGTGCACCAGACTTCCTTTTGGCCCTTCACCGTCTCCACGCTCGTCATGAGCGGGCTGGGGCGCGGTCGCACGACTTGGCTGAGGTCGGTGAACTCGCTTCCGTCGATGAAGTAGCCGCGCCCGGGGTCTTTGTCCGCGAGGAAGTTCTGGAACCAGGCGGACTCGCTGGAGCAGTGGTTGATGACGAGATCCCCCATCACGGTGTAGTCGCCGGAAATGGCGGCGATGTCCTCCCACGAGCCGTATTCGGGCTTCACCGCGTGGTAGTCGGTCACGGAAAAACCATCGTCCGAGCTCCAAGGGTTGAATGGGAGAATGTGAACGCCGCTGAGGGTGTTTTTGAGCTCGCGATTGAGAAAATCCCGCAAGGTCGCGAGCGGTTTGCGCCCTTCTTCGTAAATGCTATCGGCGTAGGTGATCATGAGGACGTCGCTCTGATCCCACTTTTTCTCGCCCGGCACGGGGAGGTAATCACTGAGCTGGCCGGTCTCCATGATGCGCTCGGTGATGGTGGCGCTATCCTCCTCACTGTAAATCGCTTGCACGTGCTGGTCGATGCGCTGGCGCAGGCGCTGGGCTTGCGGGTGGGCGGCGGGATTGGTCGTCGATTCCGACCCGAATTCCGCCATGTCGTCGTCCACGGCGAGGAGGATTTCGTCGAGCACATCGGGAAAGGCCGTGAGCACGCGCTTCCAGTTTGGCATGAAAGGCACGTCCATCGACTTCGCGGGATCGAGAAAGTCTTCCCCCGCTTTCATGATGTTTTCGGAGAAGAGCTCGACGGCGGAGCCCTCGGCGTGGCGGTCGTATTTCAGGCCGTTGATGAGAGCGTCGTTGTGGTAACTTTCCACCAGATCGAGAGCGATGCGGTAGTAAGTCG
>JBNNED010000209.1:0-7000 GCA_050285825.1 Verrucomicrobiales bacterium
GCGGGCATTGCCGGTGCCGGCGCCGAACTCCGGGACCTGCGCGACGAACTGAGCAAGGTGGCTCGCGAGGTCAAGGCCGATGCCGTGGCCGACCAGACGGCGGAAGCGCGGAAAGCCGCTCTCCTGGAAGGTTCGGAAAACGCTTCCACGGAGGCGGAGCGTCAGCGCATGCGCGAGCAAGCCGAAGAAATTGTCATTCTCGAGCAGTTTCCCTTCGCCGAGCGCACGCAAGTGTTCACGGAATCGAAAGACGAACACCACGAGGCGGCGCAGGCGCTCAAAGACCAGCTCGCTCCCGCCGTGGCGGCCCTTCCCACCAGCTTCGCCTCGGAAGAAGCGGGCGCCTTGATCGAGCGGGTGCGCAAGAAGCTTCCGAATTTCCTCGAAAACCTCGATGAGAGCGTCGCCAAAGCCAGCGAGTGGAGCTACGACGAGCCCGTGAGCTTCTTCGGCTCCGTCCTCAAGTTTTTCTTCGGCAAAGAATGGATTACGAACAGCTCGTGGAATGATTTCTACGGCCTTCTACCACTCTTTTCCGGCTCCCTGCTCATCTCCATCATTGCCCTCGCGGTGGCCGTTCCCTTCTCCATCGGCGCGGCCATTTACGTGAACCGACTCGCCACGCCGGCCGAGCAGAACTTCATCAAACCGGCCATTGAGATGATCCAGGCCATTCCTTCCGTCGTGCTGGGCTTCTTCGGCATCGCCGTGCTGGGTGAGGGGATGCGGGAGCTGAGTCAGCTCGAATACCTCTCGTGGGTGCCGGGCTTCCCGATGCAGGAACGGCTCAACATCCTCACCGCAGGTCTCCTCCTCGCACTCATGGCCGTGCCGACCGTTTTTACTCTGACGGAGGACGCGCTCAACAACGTCCCGCGCTCCTTCTCGGAGGCCTCGCTCGCCCTCGGCGCTTCGAAATTACAAACCATCCTCAAGGTCGTCCTCCCGAGTGCGATTTCCGGTATCCTGGCCGCCGTCCTGCTCGGCTTTGGTCGGGTCATCGGGGAAACGATGGTCGTGCTGCTCGTGGCTGGTAACCAAATCGCCATTCCAGACTTCAGCGAGGGCCTCGGCGTGGTCACCCAACCGGCTCACACCATGACGGGGATCATCGCGCAGGAAATGGGCGAGGTCTCGGATGGCACCCTGCACTGGCGCGCCCTCTTCCTCGTCGGGCTCGTCCTCTTCACGATCTCCCTATTGATCAACATCACCGCCCAACAGGTCATCAAACGACTGAGCCGCCATTCCTAATCCCGCTCAGCCGCAATCACTTCACCGAATTTTCATCCATGAATCCATTCAAGCCCAGCTCACCCAAGCGCAAGATCAAGGACGGCCTTGGCTCCGTCATTTTCGCGCTCTTCACCTACTTCGTTCTCGCCTGCACGATCTACATTTTCTTCGACATCACGAGGAAAGGTCTGCCGGTTCTCTTCCAAAGCGAAGCGCCCTTCGTCAATGTTGATTTCCTCACGAAAATGCCGCAAACCCTCGTCGATTTCAAAGACGCGGACGGCAATCTCGTCAAAATGGACAGCGACGAGTTCATTGAGTTCACCAAGAACAATCCCGACGCCGTTGTGACGGACAAGCACACCACCTCCTACTCGGGCGGAGGGATTCTCGGACCCCTGGTCGGCACGATCCTCCTCGTCCTCGTCTGCATGGTCGTGGCGCTCGTCGTGGGCGTGGCGGCGGCCGTTTACCTCAATGAATACGCCAAACAGGGGCGTCTCGTGCAGGCCATCCGACTGGCCATCATGAACCTCGCCGGGGTGCCTTCCATCGTTTTCGGCCTCTTCGGCTTCGCCTTTTTCTGCCTCTCGCCCTGGTTCCCCGTGTTCACTCACGAGATCAACGTCGAGAAATCAATCATGGCCATTCCACTCTTTGGCGGCTACCTCAGCTTTCAAGGCTGGGGGAATTCGCTCATCGCCGGGGGCATCACCCTCGCCGTCATGGTTCTTCCCGTTATCATCGCGGCCTGTGAGGAATCGTTGAAGGCCGTCCCGAAAGGTTTCCGCGAGGCCTCTCTCGCCCTCGGTGCGACGAAATGGCAATGCGTGCGCACCGCCGTCCTGCCCTACGCCACTCCCGGCATTCTCACCGCTTCCGTCCTCGGGGTGACCCGCGTGGCGGGAGAAACCGCGCCCATCATGTTCACCGCCGCCGTGGCGATGAAGGGCGTGCTGCCGTGGGACGACCTGAAAGGGCAGGGCGTTTTCGCCATTTCCGAGTTCTTCACCCAGTCGGTGCAGGCTCTCCCATACCACATCTACACCGTGGCCGCGCGGATCCCGCGCAATGACGCTTCTGCGAGCATGCAGGACGGCTCGGTCTTTGTTTTCTTACTCATGGTGATGAGTTTCGCCGCTCTCTCCATCTGGCTGCGCATCCGCTTCCGCAGCAAACTCAAATGGTGAAACTACGGACAACAGCAACTCAAAATATGATGACCACTCAAACGACAATGAAGGACAAAAGCGAGGAACAAGTCGGACAGCCCGCAGCGGACGTCTCTCCCGGCCAATTGGCCACCCCGGACACAGACGTGCAAGCCAGTCTGGCACAAAAGCCAGCGTCCGGAGAAACGATGATCGAAGTTGATGACGTCAGTTTCAGCTACGACGCCGGCAAGACCAACACCCTGAGAAATATCTCCCTCGATATGCCGAAGGGGAAGGTCACCGCTCTCATCGGCCCTTCCGGTTGCGGAAAATCGACCCTCCTGCGCTGCCTCAACCGCATGAACGACCTCGTCGATACCTCGCGCATCACGAACGGACAAATCCGCATTCTCGGCCAGAACATCAACGCTTCCGACGTCGACCCCATCGAACTGCGCAAGCAAGTCGGCATGGTCTTCCAGAAGTATAATCCTTTCCCGAAAAGCATCTACGAAAACGTCGCCTACGGTCTGCGCGTCCAGGGCGTGCGTAACAAGTCGGTCCTCGATGAAGCGGTCGAAAAATCCCTGCGCCGCGCCGCACTTTGGGACGAGGTGAAAGATCGGCTCGACCAAAGCGCCCTCGGCATGTCCGGCGGCCAGCAACAACGCCTCTGCATCGCCCGCACCATCGCGGTCCAGCCCAAGGTCGTCCTCATGGATGAACCCTGCTCGGCTCTCGACCCGATCGCAACCGCGAAAATCGAAGAATTGATTGCAGAGCTCAGCGGAGAGTTTACCATCGTTATCGTCACCCACAACATGCAGCAGGCCACCCGCGTTTCTGATCGCACGGCCTTCTTCTACCTGGGTGAGTTGATTGAATACGATGACACCAGCGTGATCTTCGGCAACCCGAGCATCAAGCAGACCGAAGACTACGTCAGTGGCCGCTTCGGTTAACCCCCCGACCCAGCAAGTGAGCGAATTAGAAAGTCACATCCTCAAATCCTTTGACGAAGAGCTCGATCGCCTCCGCTCGTTGACCATGAGCATGGCCTATCAGGCTTCCCGGAGCATTGGAAATGCCGTCCGCGGACTCGTGCAAGGCCAGAGCGAGCTCTGCAGCGAGGTCATCGCGGACGATGAAGTGATCGATCAACAGGAGAAAAAAATCGATGAACTCGGCCTGGCCATGCTGTTGAAGCACAAGCCGGTGGCCTCCGATCTGCGCATGATCACCTCCACGATGAACATCAGTCGCAGCATCGAGCGCGTGGCTGATCACGCCGTGACGGTGGCCAAGCGCGCGCGCAAAATTCTCAAGGCGAATCCCGACGGACTCGACGAGCGACGTTTGATCGAGCCCTTCGCCCAGGACGCGCGGGAAGCCTTCGATGATGCCATGTTGGCTTATGCCGATAACGATGGCGTGCGGGCTCTGCGGGTGAAAAACTGGGACGTCAAAATCGATAAATCCTACAAGAGAGTGAGCAAAACCCTCACCGCGCTCGCCTCCGATGCCACAGACCGCACGGAAAGCCTGCTTCACCTCCTCTTCATCGCGCGCTCCGTCGAACGCATCGGAGACCTCGCCGTCAACATCGCCGAAGACGTCTTCTTCATCACCTCGGCCGACGATATCCGCCACAGTTGATGCTGCTGCGGTCGGTCATGGCCTTCAAGGCTGTGCGTTTTTACGTGCTTTGCGGCGCTTGGCGAGGAGGAGAAAGAGGAGAATCATGCTCAGAATGAGGATGATCGCGACCAGGGCCATCAGGTTGCGTGCCTGTTTGGCGACCTCGGTCGCTTCCTGCTCGGATGAGGGCGGACTCGCTTCCGGATCGAAGACGAAGGTCACTTGCTCGTCTCCCGTTTCCAGGCTCGTGAGAGCGGTCATGACGGGGCCGATTTCCGGGTGTTCCTGGTAAATCTCGGTGATGCGGTAGGGGCTGAGGTGTTCCAGGAAGGGCGCTGGCACGCTGCCCGTGTTGGGAGTCAATTCGCTGATTTCGAGGTAGATATGCCCGTTGTTGAGCACGGGCTGGGCGATCATGCGCGCATTCAGGTGATTTTCCCGGTCGGAAAAGGGAGCGGAGCCGAGTTGGAAAGAAATGTCGGCGCTCATCGTGCCGTCTTTGATGCTCTCGATGTGGAAGGTGTGACGCAGTTGCTGAAAGGCCTCGAAGGCGGCGATGGATAGATTGAGCTCCGCCGTGCTGAGTTCCAACCGGGCGGGGCGTCCCTTGGTCACTTCATGACTGAAATGCTGGATTTTCGCTACGAGGGTGTTGATTTCGCCTGCCCGCTCGGCGATTTCCGGCAGGGGGACGGGCTTGGCCTCCGTTTCAGTGAATTTACTGATCTCCTGGGACTGCCGCTGCACCGTCCACCAGGCGAAACCCGCCAGTCCGAGCACAAGAGCGACCGCCAGCCCGATGATGAGACAGCCAGCAAAGGGAGAACGGGGCGGGGTCGCGGCAGCGGGCTCGGTGGAAGTCATGACGCAAACTAAGAGGAGATCGCGAAGGGGGCAAAAACGAAAATCATAAATTTTCCGCCTGTTTTGCCTGTGTCCCTCAGCCGACTTTGCCGAGAAAGGCGAGGTGGCGACCGGTCAGGCCTTTTTCCAAGCGGTAGGAATAGTAGCGGTCGAGATCGCTGGCTGTGCAAAGACCAGCGTCATGGTAGTTTTCCGCCGCAATTCCGGCTTCCAAGGCCTGCGCACGGATGCGGGCGGCAAAGTCGATCTCGTAATGCGGCGGTCGGATGCAGGGGCCGAGAACGGCGATGAGATCGGCGGGGCGGGTACCGAAAGTTTCCGTCATTTTCGCCACCGCTTGTCCGGTGATATTGAGTTCCGTGCCTTTTTTCCCCGAATGCAGCAGGGCGAAGGCTCCGCCCACGGGGTCGATGAGGTAGAGCGCCCCGCAATCGGCAACGTGAATGCCCAGCGCGACATGGACGAGATCACTCATCATGCCATCGACGACGGGTGTCAGGGCGGGGGAGTCTTCCGTGATGTGGGCGATCTCACAGCCGTGGCTCTGCTCGGCGTGGTAGCAGCGCGTGAAGCCACTCGCGCGCCAGGCCGCTTGGTGCGCCGGAGCGAGCGCTTGGAGGGCTTCGTCCTTGTCCCGGCTGGGTGGGGCGTCCATCCGTTCCACGAATCCGGCGCGGAAGGGAGGGTGCGAGGTCAAGGGCTGGAGAAATTCCTGGCTGGTCATCTGGCGAGATGAGAGCACGAAAAACGCCTTCGGTGCAAGCGCGCGGAAGGCGTGATTTCAGGGCGGACCCAGTGGACTGCGGAAGCGGCTTAATAAAGCTTCTTGCCGTCGATCGCACGGGAGGCGTGGGCGAAGTGCTCACTTTCTTCCTCGTCGAGATCGGCCATGAGTCCGGAAATATCGGTCGCGATGTGCTGGCGCATGTTGGCGACCAACTCGTTACCCTCGTTGGTGATCCGAACCATGATTTTCCGGCGGTCTTCGGCGGCGTGGACGCGTTCGACGTAGCCCAGCTTCTCGAGGCGATCCACAAGGCCGGTGGCAGCAGCCGTGGAGTGCCCCATTTTCTGGGCGATGTCGGACATGGTCAGGTAATCCTCACTCGCGAGATAGGCGAGCAGGAAGAACTGGGGGAAGGAAACATTCCCCTTGCTGAGCTGGTGCGATAGGTTGAGGATGCACGAGCGTTGGGTGAAGAGGACAAAGTCGGCCAGGCGATCAGGATCCGCCTGCGCAGACCCTCTCCGGGTGGCAGTGGTGGTTTTCATTTATCTAACTTTCGGTTTTAGGTTGAACAACTAGGTTGTTCGGCAGCTTCAAAGGGAGGATGGCGAAAAATATTGAAATTTTCAATTAAAAAAGGTCAGTCGTCCACAAAGCTGAACCGTTGATGCAGCTCGGAATCTCAGGAATGCTAGCGTTTAAGGGGAAAGTTAGCTTTTCCTAAACGAGTGTTTCTTTTTGAAAAAAATTGACGAAGTCTCGCTCAGAGCTCCCCGCGTTCGTCTTTTTCCAGTTGGATGCGGTCCTGGAGATTCCGGGCTTTCACCCGGTGGTTGCGCTTGGCCCAGCGCTCGGTGCTCATTTGGCGCTTTTCGCGGCGTTTTTGCAGCTCCGCGATTTCATCATCGAGTCGGAGAAAGGCCTCCAGTCGGCTCGGATCCAAGCGACCATCCTTGACTGCGGCCTCGATGGCGCAGCCGGCGTCTCCCTGGTGTTTGCAATCGCGAAAGCGGCATTCGGCGGTGAGTTCTTCGAGGTCGGCGAAGCTTTCCCGCAGCGTTTGCTCATCCGTCCACATCTGCACCTCGCGGATGCCGGGGTTGTCGATGAGAATGCCGCCTTCGGGGAGGATGACGAGTTCGCGGGCGGTCGTGGTGTGTCGCCCTTTGCCAGTGACTTCGTTGACTTCACCCGTCCAAAGCCATTCATCGCCCAAGAGCTGGTTGATGAGGGTGGACTTGCCGACGCCGCTGGAGCCGATCAGGGTGATGCTTTTGCCGGGCTGGAGATAGTTCCGCAGAACTTCCAGCCCCTCGCTCCGCGCCGCGCTCGTGATCCAGACTTCGGCGGAATCGCTGAGCTCGCGAATGGCGGCGGCGGC
>JBNNED010000210.1:0-9080 GCA_050285825.1 Verrucomicrobiales bacterium
GATGGCGTTGAATCTTGGAAGACCCGGCTGCTTGGCCCCCAAGAAGCTTGCCCGTTCCTGGTGATTACTTGTTCTTCATGCTGTCCACCAGAAAAGCGGATTTGTGCGAAATCAATCTGGGATATTCCCAAACGCAAAAAATCGATGGGTTCGGCAAAGGTCAGCGTATAGACCGCCCTGTAGATACCATCAGCATCATTTTGGGCATCGAAGGCAGTTCCGACCATCTCAATGTTGTGATCGGGATCGGGAGAAAGGTATTCTTGAGCAGCACCGTTATTCTGGGAGGTAAAGATATTATTTGTGAGAATGTAGCCAGGTTTACCTTCACCCGCACCAACGTGGTTGATGGAAACTGTGAACGAATTGCCGTTCAGAACACCGCTGCCACTGTTGGGACCGTGCCCTTGCCAGTTGGCGTAGTGCCAAGTGGTGGCTGCGCAAGTGTGATAGCTGAAAAAGCTGCAAATTGAAAATACTGGCAATAACTTAAAATATATAGTTTTACTATTCATAGTGATTTGTGTATTATGTGCTCGAATTCGAGGCTGTGAGGAGTATCTCGATTGGTATTTAATTTGGCAAGATGAAAAATGTCGTAATTTCTTCAGGATCAGTCAGATCTGCCGTTTCTTTAGAAAATGAAAATAAATTTTCACCGTGTCGGTTGCTAGCATTTCGTGTTTGATTAGGGCGTGTCTTCAAAACTCGGATTTGATCCAGGGAAAGGTTGAGGTGAGGTAGAAAAAAGTGCTCCGTAGCCCACACATCGGGCCAAGTCCCGGAGCTCACATAGAGCTTGCGGGCATTGACCGCAGCGTGTCATATCGTATTTACTCTCCCTTTGGTTCTCCCGATGAGACGGTCCGGGCCATCTTCACGAGCCTCTTGGCCGTTCGCATGGACCTTGAAAAATGAGGCCTCAAATCGGCTCAGCTTGCCGGAGGGTCCCAGGTGTGCTCAAGAGCATCGAAAAGCTCTTTCCAAAACCGCTTTTGGCGCCAGCGGCGGTAAGTGGAATAGACCGTTTTCCAATGCGGGAAGCACTTCGGCAGTTACCTCCATACGCGGAGCACTGTAAGCTAAAGATCTGCCACCATGAAGCCATGGTCCTCCTTATTGAAGACACGCCATATAAAACAATGGCTCAAGCTCTTATAATGAGGCGAGAAGGAATGGTGCTTGGCGGAGAAAGGGGTAGAGTGGGGGATCTCCACCAAGCACGCTTTTCTGATAGTAGACTGACTTTTCGATTCGTAACGCACCCGTCCACCTTGCTGTGGACACGAGCCGAGAAGGAGTCTATCAGGTTGATTCTTACATTGCCTGATGTAAGAAGTGGTGAGGTCGGCATTAGGGGGGATGCCAACTCCAGATGTTTATCGCCGGCGGCGGCGCAGGAGCAGGGTGAGAGAGGCCAATGAGCACAGGCTGATCGAGGGTTCAGGGATGGTCACTACCGAGTAATCGGTGAGGTCCCCTCCATGCCGGTAAAAATCACTTGTTTCGTGCGTTTCTAGCACGGCTCCGTTGTTTGAGCCGACAGTGTAGAGCTTCCCTGTATTCCAATCAAAAGCGAGTGAGGTGTCCGTGTTTGGGTTGTATGCCATGGCGTTGTAGAAGCCAGCTGGGTAGCTCGGAAGATTATTGTCGTGCTTATACTCGATATTTGAATAAGTTTCTAAGGGGAGGATGCCATGGGGTGGGGGGGGGAATCCACATCGGCAAGCTCGTAGTGGAGCATTCTGAATCCCTCATCTTTGACGTTGCCAACGACCGTCAATCTGTCGTTGGTGAATGTGAGATCCCCATGGCTGACCTGGGCGTATGTTTTTGAAATTCCTCCGAGGTTAGCAACTGTCTGCTGTGTTTTGGTCGAAACATCATAGCGGTAGAGCTTGGAGGTGCCACCTGCGATGTAATAATATCCGCCATTATAGAATCCTGCTGAATTAGTGCTTTCGAGAAGTGGGGTGACAAACTCCTTGACGCCTGTCTGTGGATCATAGGAATATAAATTTGAAGAATTATCTTTAAAGTAAAGCTTATGATTACCTGCGTCCCATGCGAGGCCATTGACGGCGATGTCGTGCTTATGGATGAAGGTTTTTTGCGTCGGATCATCGGCATCGAGTAGCCAGATCTGACCTGTGTTATGGGTTTCTTGTCCAGTGCCCTGGCGAGTTCCTAAGCCGATAAAATACCCTTCCAGGGTGCTTTGAGCCGGGAGGCTAAGACAGGTGGAGCTGACTAGTAGGGTTGCTGTTAGGTTTTTTTTCATGGTTGTAGGGGGTGATTGTGGTCTGTGTAGGCTGGTTGGCTTCTGTTGAGAGAAGTATGCGGATGTGAACTTGTGGCGTTACAGCCGTGATCTGCGGCGAGTAGATAAGAGTATGAGGCTGCCTAGAAAGAGTCCCGCAGAGCTAGGTTCGGGGACGGGCTGGGGTTCTAGATCTAGCTGAAAGTGCGTGCCGTTGTTGGTGCCATTGACATCATTTTGAAAGACCCATTGGAAGGAGGTAATGTTGTCACCTTTAGCAATGAATTGTGCGCCGGTATCAGCGCCCCGGACGGCAGTGTCTGTCGCGCGATACACCAGTTCGTTGTCAGTGAGGGTGGCACTGACCGAGCCATCATTGCGAGCCACTTCCCAATAAGCATCAGGGTCGTTGAGGGTGACGGTATTCGTCTCATCGCTCGTCACAAAGCCAAAGCCACTGTCAGACGGTCTGCCATCAACAGTGAAAGCAAAGTCGCTGACGGTTAGGGGCGAGGAAGTGTCTGGGTTTCCCAGAGGGTCAGCATGATAGAAGGAGAATGTCATGGTGTTGCTTTTCCCTATACCGCCGGGAACGGTGTTGTAGATGTAAGTCTCATCTTCGGAACGAGGGTAATTGCCGCTAACAATGAGATCTCCCGAGATGCTCAATTGGACAAAGCCAATATTCGGTGAGCCGAGTGAATCACGAATCGGAGCGAATAAAGGCAAATCTGAGCTATGGTCAAAGCCGCCTGGAACAGGGGTGCCAGTGGCATCAACTGCTTGGCCGAAAAAGACGGTGCCAGCTTCGCCAGGTGAAACACAGGCGAGGCCAGACGAAACGATGATAAGTGCTTTTAATTTCTGGTTTGTGGCATTCATAGGATGATATTCTTGATCTGAGGGTCGGGCACCGGTCAGGTGTAAGACCTATCTCCAACTGTGAGAAACTAGGCCCCTCGTGAATATCCATTATCCCAATTGCTCGATTTTCTATCCGAAAGGACGTTTTTTCTATTTTTCTCTCGGGAAATGGTAATTAATTGAGTGTTTTGTTCGGGGGAGAGTTTGATTTTTTGTTGACGAGGAGGGCTTTATGCATTGCTCATCAAGGCTTAAGAGCTGCTCTGAAAAGGCTTGCCAACCTAAAGCTGGTTTTCTAACGGTCGGACATGGTCACAAGTCAAAGAAGGGAGCAGCGTGAATCACGACGATGGCAGACGCTTGTCATTGAAGATGAGCCTCCAGCGATGGACAGATTACTCTCGCTTCTCGCGGATCATCCCGAGATCAACGTTGTAGGGACTGCGCTCACGGGGGAGGAGGCTGTAGACTTAATTTCGGCTCACCACATAGATTTGGTTTTTTTGGACGTTGTGCTTGCAGATATGAAGAGCTTTGAGCTGATGTCTGTTATCCCGCCAGAAGTAAAAATAATTATTGTATCTGCATATGAGGAATATGCCCTGAAGGCCTTTGACATTGATGCTGTTGATTACCTTTTGAAACCTGTCTTTGCCAACCGTTTGGAAACGTCTCTAAAGCGAATATTCTCAGATCCGGTAATGGCTGGGCATTCGTTAGAAAGAGAAAATCAGCGCCTAGCGCAGCTTGTTCCTGTCAGGCACACAGGTAGTGGAACATCGATCTATTCAGTTGATGAGATCGTCTATTTGAAGGCTTCTCGGAATTATTCATATATATATACTGTTGATGGGCGTCGGGAAATGATTTATCGAAACTTGAGTCAGTGGGACAAGCGGCTTCCAAGTGAGAAGTTTATAAGAATACAGCGTTCCTTGATTGTGAACTTGAATAAGATAAGAAGGCTGGTAAGTACGAGCCCGATCCGTGCCGAGATCCTTTTTAAGGGGTCTGTGGAGAGTTGTATCATCGGGCGGGCAGCGTTACGGCGTTTACGGCATTGTATAGAGGGTGGCGCAAGCACAAAGGGATAGAGAGTACTGTGTCTAGTTATTACAGAAATGGAAATCAAGCAGTCTACAACTAGCTCTGGAAGCTTTTGGTGGTTTCAACTGGCCGTGTGGGGTGCTTATGGAGTAGGGACACTTCCCATTCATTTAGCGGTTCTTAAAAACGCGGTTTGGTGGGAGGGGAGTTTGTTAAGTGCTACCGGCTTTTGTTTATTGAGTTGCGTCGTGTCTGTCTTGTTTACCAGTGGAATGAGGCTGGTTTACCGCCATGAATTGGTCACGAGGTCGCATTGGGGCTTCCAAGGTTTAGTGATTGTTATTTTATGCTTACTAGCAGCATTTATTAAAATGCGACATTTGGAGGCGGATCTATTTTCGTTGTTTGGGGAATATAAGCCAACTGGAGGGACTATAGGAGATGGTTTGACTCTTTTTTTTGCAGGTTACTGGATTCATGTTTGCCTGTATCTCTCATGGAGCTTGTTGTATCTTATTGTGAAGCGCTGGAGTGAGTCGAGGCAGCTTGAAACGAGGTACTTACAGGCTGAGAACGAAAGGCAAAAAGCGGAAATTAAACTCCTTAGGGCTCAGATACAACCTCATTTCTTGTATAATGCACTTAATGAGCTCGCAAATGAAGCTGATAAGAATGCTGATTTGGCCAAGGTGGTTCAAAATATGACAGAATACCTCCGTTTTGGGCTTAAAAATCGAGGGGAGGTATTAGTTGAGCTCGGTGAGGAAATTGATGCTATTTCTAAATACCTCTCTTTGGAAAGGCTACGTTACGGTAGAGGTTTTTCATATGATATTGATGTAGATGAAGAGTGTTTGACGGTTGAGACGGCAGGTATTTTGATTCAGCCTCTTGTTGAAAATGCAATTAAACATGGGAGATCTAAATCTTCCGGTTCGTTGAAAATCAAGGTTAAGGTTTATAAGGATAGTGGTTATTTACGTATTGTGGTAGGTAATACCGGAGTTTGGGAGGGAGAGTGTCGTCAAGAGATGGCTTCTGGTGTCGGTTTAGAGAATCTCGTAAATCGATTAAAGTTAATCTATAATGAAAACTACAGTTTGAGTTTTGATTGTGATGGGGGGTGGGTTTTTGTTTTTCTCAGTATTGGATGTGATGGTATAAAGAAGTTAATATTTTGATTTGTGTGTTAGGGTGGGTTGTTGAATATCTAACTATACTATTAGTACGTATTGTGTTATGGGTTTTGTGTTCGGATCATGACTGTTCTAGTCGGTGACTGGATCGCTTCTTGCCAGGGAAGGGGGATTTTTGAGAGACTGCGGAATGGATCACTGGGGGCGTGAGAGATTCTTGAGCCGGCCTGCGTATGTCTCGCTTGTGATGATACGTGTGCTCGCATGCTTGTTGCCGGTGGCCGGGTGGGCGGAGCCGGGCGCGGAGGAGCTGGCTTTTTTCGAGCGGGAAGTGCGTCCGCTGCTTGCGGAGGCCTGTTATGAATGTCACAGCGCGGAGGCCGAAAAATTGAAGGCGGGCTTGCGAGTCGATTCGCGTCGGGGGCTGGTGGAAGGGGGCGAGAGCGGGCCGGCGCTCGTGCCCGGCGATGTGGAGGCGAGTCGTCTGATCACGGCGGTGCGTTATGGCGATGTCGATTTGGAAATGCCGCCGAAGAATCGCCTGCCGGACTCGGCGGTGCGGGTTTTGGAAAAGTGGGTGGCGATGGGCGCGCCCTGGCCGGAGGAGGAAGAAGTGGCTTTGCGACGTGGCAAGGGCTTTGCACTGGAGGAGCGCAAGGCCGGGCATTGGTGTTGGCAGGGACCGGTGGAGCGGAAAGTTCCCGCCGTGCGGCAGGGCGCGTGGCCGCTGGGCGAAATCGACCATTTCATTCTCGCCCGACTGGAAGCCGCGGGACTCCGACCGGCTCCCGATGCGGGGCGGGCGGAGTGGTTGCGACGCGTGAGCTTCGATCTGACGGGCTTGCCACCCACGCGAGAGGAGCTCGCCGCTTTTTTGAATGATGACTCGCCGACGGCGCATGAGACGGTGGTTGACCGCTTGCTCGCAGCGCCGGCTTTTGGCGAAAAATGGGCGCGGCATTGGCTCGATCTCATGCGTTATGCCGACGCCTACGGCCATGAATTTGATTACCCGATTCCGGGGGCCTGGCGCTACCGCGATTACCTCGTGCGGGCATTCAACGAGGACCTGCCGTACGACCGCTTTCTGGTGGAACACGTCGCCGGAGATCTCGTCGAACCGCGCCGCGATCCGGAGTCGGGTCTGAACGAGAGCGTCCTGGCGACGAAGTCCTGGTGGTTGGGCGAGGCCAATCATGCTCCGACCGATGTGCGTGGCGACGAAGCCCTGCGGATTGATAATCAAATCGATGTCTTTTCGAAGAGTTTTCTGGGACTCACCGTGGCTTGCGCGCGCTGTCACGATCACAAACTGGACGCCATTTCGACGCGGGATTTCTATGCCCTCACGGGCTTTTTGCAGAGCAGTCGGCGCCGGGAAGCCTATCACGACCCGCAGGGGCGCATCGCGGAAAAACGCCGGCATTTGCGTGACTTACAAGAGAAGGCCGAGGCGCTTTTGCCAGTTGCGGAAGGAGGTAGATTGGCGGAAAAGGAGCCGGTTATCGCTTCTTTCGACCAAGGTCGTCCGCCCGGCTGGTTCACGAGCGGACCCGCCTTTGAAGATGCCGTCACCAGCCGAAAAACGGTCGCGCTCGCCGATGAGGCCCGGCCGCTCGCGCCCGTCGGCGTGTGGCACAGCGGTTTGCTGGGCAAGCGCGGACAAGGCGTGCTGCAGTCGCCGACTTTCGAGCTGAAAGAGCCGGAAATTCACCTCCGACTCGCGGCGAGCGGGCCGGTCAAGGTGCGGGTGGTCGTGGATGGCTATTTCATGGCCGATTACAATCAACTGCTCTTCCGTGGCACGGTTTTGGAGGGGAAGGCGCTGGAGACGGGCGGACGCTACGAGTGGAAAACCCTTGGGGGGGATTTGCGAAAATACGTCGGTCACCGGGTTTATCTGGAGTTTCTCGATCAAGGAGATGGCTATCTGGCGATTGATGAAATTGCGTATGAGCGCAGGGAGCGTGCGGATGGGGTTGGGGAGCTCAGCCCTTCGCTGCGGGAGAGTTTGCAGCCGCTTTTCCGTGAGGTGGTGGAAGTCGAAAAAGAACTCCCCGCGCCAGTCTGGACCCTGGCCCTACAGGAGGGCACGCCCGAAAACGAGTTCGTTCACATTCGCGGAGCTCATCAAAGTCTGGGCGACGAAGTGCCGCGCCGCGGATTGACCGCGCTGGGCGGCGAAAATCTGGAGGTGCCGGAGGAGGCGAGCGGTCGCCTGCAGCTGGCGAAGTCGCTGCTCGCGCCGGATCATCCACTGACCGCGCGGGTCTACGTCAACCGCCTGTGGCACCACCTCACGGGCGTGGGTTTGGTGGCGTCCGTCGATGATTTCGGCGTGATGGGGGAGCTGCCGAGTCATCCGGAGCTGCTCGACTGGCTGGCCCGTGAGTTCGTGGCGGAGGGTTGGTCGACGAAAAAAATGATCCGTCGCATCGTCCTTTCGCGCACTTACCGTCAGGGGGTGGTGAGCCATCCGGGGCTCAGTCCCGAGCGGGTGGCCGAAGCGGACCCCGCGAACCGGCTCTTGCACCGTTTTCGGGTGCGTCGCTTGCCGGCGGAAGGCGTGCGCGATGCCCTCCTCGCGGTTTCGGGAAGCTTGCAGGAAAGGATCGGCGGCCCCGGCGTGCCGGTGCATCTCACGCCCTTTCTCTCGGGTCGCGGCCGACCCCAAAGCGGGCCTTTGGACCTGAACGGGCGACGCAGTCTTTACCTGGATGTGCGGCGGAATTTCCTCTCGCCCTTCGAACAGGCCTTCGATCGTCCGATCCCCTTCACGACGATCGGGCGTCGTACCACTTCCAACGTTCCCGCGCAATCGCTGAGCCTTCTCAACGATCCTTTCGTCGCGCAACAAGCGACGCGTTGGGCGCAAAAGCTTCTCGGCCTGCCGGATCGCGACGAGCGGATCACGCGGGCTTACCTCACGGCCTTTTCCCGTGAACCGGAAGAGGCGGAGCGCGCGGTCCTGCACGATTTTCTCCAGCGGCAGCAGGCGGAGTATCACTGCGGGCCGGACGACGAGCGCTTGTGGGCCGATTTCTGCCACCTCCTCTTCAACCAAAAAGAATTCATCTTCCTGAAATAAGACCCCGCCATGCACTGCCAACAATTCACCCGCCCGCCGCTCAGCCGTCGCCAACTCCTCCGGGAAGGGGCGCACGGGATCGGAGCCGTGGCCCTCGCCAGCCTACTGAACGACAAGGCTTTCGGCGAAGTCGCGGGCAGCGGACTGCTCCCGCTGCCGCACCAGCGGCCAAAGGCAAAGAGCGTCATTTTCCTCTACATGGACGGCGGGCCCTCGCACATCGACACCTTCGACCACAAGCCCCTTCTGGCCAAGTATCACGGGCAAAATGCCGCCGAGGTCATGGGGAAGCTGGAGCCGACGCAGTTTGATAACATCGGCTCCGTCATGGCCTCGCCCTGGGAGTTCCAGCAGCATGGCGAGAGCGGCCACTGGGTGAGTTCCCTCTTTCCGCACGTCGCGAAACACGCGGACAAGCTCGCGATGCTCAAGTCCTGCACCTCGCAGTTTTCCGAACACACCGCGGCCAATTATTTCCTCCACACCGGATCCGGGCTTCAGGGTCGGCCAAGCATGGGGGCGTGGGTGGGTTACGGGCTGGGGAGCAGCAATCAGAATTTACCGGGCTTCGTCGTGCTCAACGGAGGGCTCATTCCGCCGGGCGGACTTGATAATTTCAACTCGGGCTTTCTCCCCGCGACCTACCAGGGATCGGTCTTCCAGGCAGGCAAAGAGCCATTGGCGA
>JBNNED010000211.1:0-5569 GCA_050285825.1 Verrucomicrobiales bacterium
GATGAGGACGATTTTTTTATCCAGGAGCACCGAGCCGACCCTCCCGATGACTGGATCCGGCGTTTTTTTCGGTTCCTCCGGCACCGGCTGCGAGCCACATTGACATAGGACGAGGCAGGCGGCGAGAGCGGGGAAGGGGACGAAGAAACGCATGTCCGGGAAAGCGATGGCGGGGAGGGAATTTGCCTTAATTTAGTGATTCAGCTGAGGTCTTCAATGCGGAAGACGACGGGGCGGTCAGTCAGGCACTCGTCGAGTTCCTCCACTTTGAGCAAGGTCTCCCGCAGGAGGCCGAAGGGACAGCGGTGGAGGAGGAAGACGAGATCGAGGAAGTCGGCATCCGGGTGGTCGGGGTCGACCGGCGAGTGCGTGCCGGAAATGCCGATGCCGGCGTCCGCCAGAACGGTGGCGATTTTCGCGATCACGCCGGGTTGGTCTTTCACCGCGAAGCGCACGTAGTAAGGCGTGCTGGTGTCGTCGATGGCGCGGATGCGACCGCCCGGGGCGTGGGGGAGGAAGGCGCGGTGGGTGCTCGGGTTGCGGAGGGCGCGGGCCGCTTCCACGAGGTCGGAAACGACGGAAGAGGCGGTGGGTCCCTGACCGGCACCCGGTCCGTAGAAAAGCGAGTCGCCGAGGGCGTCGCCCCGCAGCGCGATGGCATTGAAAACGCCGTGGACGGAGGCCAGAATGTGCTTTTGGGAGACGAAAGAGGGCTGTGTGCGGATTTCCACGCTGCCGTCCTCGTGTTCGCAAACGAGGGAGAGCAGCTTGGCGACGTAGCCGAGTTCCGAGGCGAATTTGATGTCGAGCGGGGTCACTTTTTCAATCCCGCGCACGTAAACTTCGGCGGGATCGACGAGGAAGCCATAGGCGATGGAGGCGAGGATGATCGCTTTGTGCGCGGCGTCCCAGCCGTTGACGTCGAGGCTTTCATCCGCCTCGGCGTAACCCAGCTCCTTGGCTTCTTTCAGCGCTTCGGGATAGCCGAGACCCGCCTGGGTCATGCGCTGGAGGATGTAGTTCGAGGTGCCGTTGATGATGCCCGTGATCGACTCGATGCGGTTGCCGACCAGGGATTCCTGCAGGGCTTTGATCACGGGAATGCCACCGGCCACGGCGGCTTCAAAGAGGAGGGGCGCGCGGTGTTTTTCCGAGAGGGCGAAAAGTTCGCGTCCGCGCTCGGCGATGAGGGCTTTGTTGCCTGTGACGACCGGTTTGCCGGCTTCCAGCGCGCGGGCTACGAGATCGAAGGCTCGCGTCGTGCCGCCGATGAGCTCGACGACGATGTCCACCGAGGGATCGTCCACGAGGGCGTCGAGATCGGTGGTGAAAAGCTCGGCGGGTGCCTCCGCATCACGGTTTTTGGCAAGATCACGCACCGCAATCTTGTGAATGCTCAGCCTGACCTCACCACCGGTCCGGTCGGAGATGAGCTCTCCGTTCCGGGTCAATGTTTTCCAAACGCCAGATCCGACGGTGCCGAATCCTGCCAGTCCGATGCCTATGGTGTCGCAAGTCACGGCACAGCCTTAAGGTGGATTGAGCCGATACGAAATGCCAAAGTGCGCTTTTTTTAGTTTCCGGCGCTTCCTCACTGGCCTAACTCCCGGCAGGCGGCTTCCCAGTCGCCTTCGGCAGAGCCCCCTTCGCCCCGATCCCGGCGCTCACAGTACTTGATGAAAGCGACGCGGGCAATCTCGTCCTCGCTGATCTCCTTTTTCTTTTTCCGGGTGGCTTTACGCTTTTTAATGGCTTTTTTCGCCTCCTTTTTCAGATCTTTTTCCAGATAGGATTTTTTGGGCGGCTCTTCGCCTTTGACCGGCTTTTTCGCCACTTTTTTCTGCGCGTTCTTTTTCAGGCTGCTTTTCGCAACGGCCTTTTTCGCGCCCTTCTTAGCGGCTTTTTTGACCGTTTTTTTCGCAGCTTTCTTGGCGCTGGTTTTCTTGCTCGCTTTATTCGCGGCTTTTTTCGCTGGGGAGGATGAAGAATCGTCTGATTTCATGTCGATGTGTCGTTCTGACGGTTTTTTGTCAGCAAATTTCAGGCCATGATGACAAGGAGATCAGGTGAATGATCGGTCACGGAATTAGCATTTGCTTCTCGGCATTCTCATTGTTAAAGTGATTGCGGGCATGTCACAGGATTATTCATGGGATGAGCGGGAAGGTTTTGAAGAGCCGCCGAAGAGTGGTTTCGGCTGGTCTGTTTTGCTGGCCATCGTGCTCGCTTTGCTCGCGCACCTCGCCTTGATCATCTGGGGAGTGAATAAAGTGCTCGTTTTCACTTTCACGGAGCCGGAAGAGTGGGTGTCCGATCGGTTGCGCTTGCAGGAAGTGCAGATTTCGCCGGAGGAATTGCCGGATGCCGTTCCAGACGAGGATGAAAAGCGTCCCGAAGGCGAGTCCGAGCTCCTGGAGGAAATCGATGACCTGCTGCCCGAGCTGCACAATGTGGAAGTCGATATCGCCACGGAAGTTTTGGAGCCGGAATTACCGGACATGAAGCTGGAGACGCCCGCTCTCAGTGGGGCGGAAGAGGGCTTGGTGGTCGATCCCGTGGAAGGCCCGGAGGTCAACCCGGAGTCCGTCGAGCTCGGGCAGGTGAGCAATCTCTTTCCCGAGGTGAAGAGCGGCCAATTGGTGGTCGACCAGGGGAAACCCATCGCCGATGTGCTTGACCCGAACGCGCTGGCCGAAGAAATGGCATTGAAAAAAGGAGCCGGCGGTCTGAGCGACAAAGGCGTGCTCAGCGGCTACACCGGACTGGAGGCGTACTCCAAGATGTCGCCCGGCGACCTGCAGGTGAACAAGGCGAGTATCGGTAGTGATTTGCTCTTCGAGTTCAACAAAGCGACCTTGCGTTCCGACGCGAAAAACACCCTTTTTACGGTGGGGATGCTCATTGAAAAGAATCCCGATATGTTCTGCTGGGTCGAGGGTCACACGGATTTGATCGGGGATGATGATTATAACATGCGCCTCTCCCGCGAACGGGCTGAGGCCGTGCGTGACTGGCTTGTGCGGGCCCTGCGCATCAATGCGGACCGCATCATCGTGCGGCCTTTTGGCAAGACGCAGCCTTTGGTGACGGAAGGGGATGCCGATGCCCAGGCTCCGAACCGCCGCGTCGATATCAAAATGCGTCAGGAGCGGCCGGACGAAGAACCGGTGCGGATGCTGGTGAAGCCGGGGCGTGCCGTGATCGTCGATGAAGAAGGCGAGCCGATGAGTTCGGAAATTCCCAAAGCCGTGCCCGTCCCCGAAGACGCGGAGGACTCGGAAATCGCCCCGCCACGGGCTCAGCTCGTTCCTGAAGACGAGGAGACACCCGGCCGGGCGGTCGTGGTGCCGGAGTAAGAACCCGCTTTGTGCTCTCGCTGACGCGGGTAGCTCCTTCAGCTCAGTTCCCTCAGCTCAGTTCTTCCTGCCAGCGGGTGATTTCCCGGCGGACGTTTTCCAAGCTCGGTGCGCCCGGATTGGTGCGGGCGGCGAGGGCGGTCTGGAGATCGAAAACAGCCGAGGCTTCCGCGCGGAAGGCGGGATCAACGCTCGGGAGATCGAGCTGGTCGAGTGGCGTCTTGGTCTCAATGGACTTTGCGACGGCTTTCCCGACGAGTTCGTGAGCCTGGCGGAAGGGCGTGCCGTTCTTCACAAGCCAATCGGCGAGGTCGGTGGCGAGCAGCATGGGATCCGCCGCCGCGGCCTGGCAGCGCTCTTCATTGATCTCCATCGCGGCGATCATCTCGGTGTTGACCTTCAAGGTGAGCGTCAGGGTATCGATGGAATCAAAAAGCGGCTCTTTGTCTTCCTGGAGATCGCGGTTGTAGGTGAGGGGGAGGCCTTTGAGCGCGGTGAGGAGGGCGGTGAGATTGCCAAAGAGGCGACCGGTCTTGCCGCGGGTGATTTCACAGACGTCCGGGTTCTTCTTCTGCGGCATGAGCGAGGAGCCGGTGGTGTGGGCGTCGGAGAGATTGGCGAAGGAAAATTCCGCCGAGCACCAGAGGATGAGGTCTTCCGAGAGACGGGAGAGGTGGGCGCCGCAGAGGGCGAGGTTGAAGAGGATTTCGGCGATGTAATCCCGGTCGGAAATGGCGTCCATCGAGTTGCGCGTCACGCTGGCGAAGCCGAGTTCGGCAGCGATCGCTTCGCGGTCGAGATTGATCGTTGATCCCGCCAAGGCTCCGGAGCCGAGAGGGGAGACGTTGACGCGCTTGCGGGTGTCGGTGAGGCGCGCCTTGTCGCGGGAGAGCATTTCCACGTAGGCGAGGAGGTGGTGGCCGACGGTGACCGGCTGGCCGCGCTGGAGGTGGGTGTAGCCGGGCAGGACGGTCGCGGCGTACTTGTCGGCGCGATCCAGCAAGGCTTTTTGGAGGTCGGTGAGCAGGGAAAGGAGGCTGTCGATGGCGACGCGGCAGTAGAGGCGGGTGTCGGTGGCGACCTGGTCGTTGCGGGAGCGGGCGGTATGCAGTTTGGCCCCCGGCGCGCCGATTTTTTGCGTCAGCGCGGACTCGATATTCATGTGGATGTCCTCCAGCACGGTGTCGAAGGTGAATTCCCCGCGGCTGATGAGCTCCTCGATCTCGCGGAGGCCGGCCTCAATCGCCTGGAACTCCTCATCCGTCAGCAAGCCCGCCTTCAGCTGGGCACGTGCGTGCGCGATCGAGCCCGCGACATCGTGCGGGTAGAGGCGCCAGTCGTAGGAAACGGACTCGCCGAATTGTTGGACGAGATCGGCGGTTTGAGTAGAGAATCGGCCTTTCCACATGCCCGGATTCATCGCCCAGCCGTCGGGGAAAAGCAAGTGCCGGAAGTTTTTTTTCGGAGAGTCGCCGGGTGACAGGCTTCCGTGGCGGAAGAAATCGAAAAAAAGACTTGCCAGATGGCCCTCGCTTCGCTTTATTCCGCGCCCCGCGAGTTCTTTCAATCGCCGTTGGTCCTCTGGATCGCCCTTGTGGGCGCATTCACTCGCGAGAGGGAAACCCGGCCATGCCAATAATCCTATGTCAGAAGATAAAAACATCGAGGAAGAAGATAAGAAAGCCGTGAAGCTTGACCGCTTCGAGCTGCCCGACCGCTTGACCAAAGACGAAGACAGCGCGACTGAGACCTACGCTCAGTTTGTCGCCGAGCCCTTCGTGCAAGGCTACGGTCACACCATCGGGAACTCCCTGCGCCGCGTTCTCCTTTCTTCCTTGGAAGGTGCCGCCATCACCTCCGTCCGCATCGCGGGCGTCCAGCACGAGTTTGCCACCCTTCCCGGGGTGAAAGAAGATGTCACTGACATCGTCCTGAACCTCAAGAAAATCCGCTTCAAGCACCACGACAAAGAGTCCCGTGTTCTCACCATCAAGGTGGAGAAAGAAGGCGTCGTGACCGCTGGTGACATCCAGGAAGACAACATTTACGAAGTCGTCAACAAGGACCAAATCATCTGCACCCTCGACAAGAAGGTAAAATTCGACTGCGAATTCGAAGTGCAGGTCGGTCGCGGCTTCAACACCAATGAAGAAAACAAACGCGAAGGCGCTCCCATCGGCGTCATCGCGATCGACTCCATAGATCGGAAGAGC
>JBNNED010000212.1:0-4501 GCA_050285825.1 Verrucomicrobiales bacterium
GGATTCGAACCAGCGTACACTTACGTGAGCAGATTTACAGTCTGCCGCCTTTAACCACTCGGCCACCTACCCTTAGGTGTTTTGTCTTGCGACGGGGCGCGAAGCTAGGATGAGGCCGCGCCGCTGACAAGTCGAAATTTACCAAAAAAGCATTTTTTTGGAGATCCCCCTCAACCGACGCCCAATTCGCCGCTGTAATCGTCCTCCAAATAACGGATATCGCGCACGGGCGCGCCGCCATCGCGGATGCCACGGAGGCGCCGCATTGATCCGCGCCGGCTGTGCGGGCCGTTGACTTTCTTGACGATGCCAGCGACGACGACCGGCATCAGGGCCGCCATGCCGAGAGCGGCCAGGGAAATGCCGACGGGACGGCGCACATCCCGGTCCAACACGTCCGCGAGCAACATCCCCGTCGCCGCGCCGAGCAAGGCCGGAGCCACGGCCGTCGTGTTGTCAATCCAGTCCCTTTGTTCGTAATGATCGTCCATGCCTTAGCATACGACACATCGCCGGAAGAGAAAATGGAAAAAAACCGTGACTGACAAAATCTTCCGGAACGCGGACTTGTCATCACGCGCCCATCGTCCTTACTTGCTCTCGACATGGCACATTACGCACTCATTCTCGCCGGTGGCAGCGGCACCCGATTCTGGCCTCTCAGTCGCAATCACAAGCCGAAACAACTTCTCCAGCTCTTTGACGATCAGACGCTTTTGGAGATGACCATTTCCCGTCTCGAGGGGCTCATCCCGCGCGAGAACATCCTCATTCTCACCAATCAAGTGCAGGAGGAGGCCGTGCGTGAGATCGCCTCCGGGCTGCCGGCGGAAAACATCATCACCGAGCCCGCCAAACGGGACACCGCGCCTGCCGTGGCTCTCGGCATCGGCCTCATCGCCGCTCGCGACCCCGAGGCGACGATGGCCGTGCTGCCTTCCGACCAACTCATTCAGGACACCGCGGCTTTTCAAGCGGTTCTCAACGACGCCTTCAGCATCGCCGAAGCTCAAAGCGCGCTGCTCACCATCGGCATCAAACCGAGCTGGCCCTGCCCTTCCTACGGCTACATCGAACGCGGGCCGAAAGCCTCCCTCTCCGGCCTCCACCCTCAGCACCCGCCTTATGAAGTGACCCGCTTCCGCGAAAAACCCAACCCGGAACTGGCCGAGCAGTTTCTGCGTCAGGGGAATTTCGCCTGGAATGCCGGTATTTTCATTTGGTCGATCTCCACCGTCTTCCACGAACTTCAGAAGAACGCCCCGGAGTTGGCAAATTTCGTCAGCGAAATCCGCCGCGCCAGCAACCCCGCCTCCACCATCGAAGCCCAATTTCCCGAGCTCACTCCGATCTCCATCGACTACGCCCTCATGGAAAAAGCGAGCCGCGTGCTCAACATCGAGGCGACTTTCGACTGGGACGATGTCGGGTCCTGGATTTCCGTCGCGAAATACCTCCCGCAGAGAGACGAGGGTAACGAAAGCAACACCACCCTCACCCAGCTCGACGCCAAGAACAACATCATCTTCAACGACCGGAAAGGCAGCCACGTCGCCCTGTTGGGAGTCGATGACCTCATTGTCGTGCAGACTGAAGACGCCCTGCTCGTCGCCAATCGCCATCAAGCCGACGCCATCAAAGCCCTCGGCGACAAACTCCCCGAGCACCTGCTCTGACTTCATCGGGGAAGCGCCAAAAAACTTCCCCCCGCTCCCTCACGGCCCGAGAAACTCGAATCCCGGCACGTTCCGTAGCACCCAGAAGAGGAGCACGAGGGCCAGAATTCCGCGGGCCCAGCCGTTTCCGAAAGGAGCGCGGACGGGTCGCCCAAGTAACCATTGCCCCAGCATCACACTCATCGCCACCACGGCCAGGGGAGTCAGGATGACGCCGAGGGGATTGTGTTGAAAAGCCTGCCAGAAACGTCCGTGCAGGGCGTCGCTGCAGGCTCGCGTCAGGCCACAGCCCGGGCAATCGAGGCCGGTGACCTCATGAAACAGGCAGGGCGGAAGCCAGGCCGCCCCCTGCCAAACGCCGGCGAGGACGAGCACCGCTGCCAGGAGAAAGGCTCCGGAAATCGCCAGGCGGAGCGGGAAAATCATCGCGCTCAGAACTCGCCGGAAAACTCACCAGCCATCCCGCCCGCCATGACCAGACCCACGTAGATCAGGATGAAAGCGAGACCACAGCCGAAAGACACCCAGCACCAGGTCTTCGCTTTTTTCGAGGCGTCCAAGGCGCCAGCGGCGTCTCCGCGACTATGCAAGCCCTCGACTTTCGCCGCGTAAACGATCGCGGGAATCCCCAGCGGCCAGCAGCAGAAAATGGTGCAGACGATCGATTGCCAGAGGTAATTGGGAGGAGCTGCGCCGGTGGCAGGTGGCTGGTGCGGGGTCGATTGGTAGGGATCGCTGCCTGATGGAGGCGCGACGGGAGCCGAAAGACTCGCAAACTCAGTCACTTGCGTCGCGGGAAGCCAGTCCGGCATGCCTTTTTTCCAGATCAAGCTGTCGGCAGCGATCTCGCCACCGCGCAATTTTCCCGCCAGGGCCTCTTGACTCACCGGCCCGCTTTGCTGGCCACCCACGGCGTAATACCATTCTGCTGACATACTCTCGGTTTACCTTACGAGGCCCGATTGGCAAGAACGCATCCGCGCGGGCACAAAAAACCCGCCAGTGAGTGACCGGCGGGTTGATGAGTTTTATCAGGAAGACCCTCAGGCGGTCTTGATCACTTTCGTCTTGAACCACTCGTCGCCAAGACGTTGGATCGGATTCTTATCCTGGCGGGTATAGAGGATGACCGCCTCCACGATGACAAAAAACGGGATGAAGAAGACGACATTGCGGAGGATACCGGCTTGGTAATTCCCCGTCAGCGGCTTCCCATCTTCACTCACAGCACGGATTTTCATGGCCTTTTTACCGATACTCAAACCGTCCATGAAGGGCAGGCAGTCACGCGTCGCAAAGTAGGCCACGCCGATGAGCCAGGAGACACTTCCCAGCAAGCTGGCGAGCGCATCCGAAACAAAGGCCGTAATAACCACCAGAATGCCGCAGAGGATGTTGATCCCAATGACCACGGCGACATCAATCAAGTAAGCCAAGGCCCGCTGGCCGAAGGTGGCATCCGCACCGTCCATGGCGGCCGGTGCATTCACACTGGTCGTCTCATAGGGGTCAGCGGATTCCGGCTTGGCGGGCGGCTGGCTTGGCTGCGGCGGGGGGGAGCTGGCGGCGGGTTGCGGCGGCGGAGCGGCTCCGGTGCTGGGTTTCGGGGGAGGCGTGGCGGAAGAGGGTTTTTCTTGGGCGTTGTCGTTTTCCATAGCTTTTCTGAGTCGTTTTGAGAACTAGCAGATTCTACGCCCTTTGTGACGCTTAAACTTCCAAAAAATTCATCCTCCGTCGCGATCCGCAAAAAAAAGATGATTCCTGCGGATTTTTGGCATTTTCCTAAAATGACGCTATAGTGTGAATGCCGTACTCTGATCAACCCGACCATGTGGAAATTCCTCGAACACCTCCTTTTTAAACCGCGGAATCCGCACCATCCCCACGAGCGTCCCCTGCGGACGGACGCTCCGCCTCGACTCGGGCTCGCCCTCTCCTCCGGCGGCGCGCGCGGCCTCGCCCACGTTGGCGTCCTTCAGGTCCTCGAAGAAAACGGCATCGAAATCCACGCCCTCGCCGGCTCCTCGATGGGGGCCTACGTCGGCTCGCTCTGGGCGGCGGGCTATGCCGGCAGCGAACTGGAAGAACTGGCCGCCGAAATGCACGACAGCCGCCAGCTCTGGAAGCTCGCCGACCCTATCTTTCCTCCGGTGAAAGGTCTCTTCCGCGGAGTGAAGGCCAAAAACCACCTCCGCCGCTCGCTCGGCGACCTCAAATTTGAAGACCTCGAACGCGAACTCTACCTCGTCACCTTCGATGTCGACACCCGCGAACGCCTCGTCCTCCGCTCCGGCTCGATTGCCGATGCCGTCCATGCCTCCTGCGCCATCCCCGGCATCATCGCCCCCGTCACCATCCGCGGTCGCACTTGCGCCGATGGCGGCGTTGTCGATCCCGTCCCCGTGACGGTCCTCGAAAAATACGCCCGCGTCGATCACCTCATCGCCGTTTCCGTCGTCCCCACCTACGCCGATCTCGATACCGGCCGCAGCCAGCGCGCCCCCGAAGACCCGCCCTCCTGGCTCCGCAAATCCCTCCGCTTTCTCCGCCAGAACATCGACCTCACCGCACGCGGCAACGTCATCGACACCCTGCGCCAAAGCGTTTCCGCCGCCCAAATCCGCATCGCCCACGACGCCCTGAAAAAAGCCGATCTCGTCATCCAACCCGACGTCCGCACCGTCCACTGGCACCAATACGCCCACTTCGAAAAACTCATCCAAGCCGGTCGCGAAGCCGCCCGGGAAGCTCTCCCCGACATCCACAAACTCCTCAACAGCACCGCTCAAAAAAACGATGAAAAAGACCCGTCAGACAAACTGGTG
>JBNNED010000213.1:0-3649 GCA_050285825.1 Verrucomicrobiales bacterium
GTCGCCCAGGATTTTTCCTTGCGGGCGGCGGTAGCCGGCGTAGCGGATGAGTTGATGGTTCCAGATGCGGATCTCGGGTTCATCGGGCTGCCATTCGCGGAAGACGCTCATGACGGGCACGATTTTGCCCTTGTTGGTCGCTTGGCGAAGGTGGCACAAGAGGGCTTCGAAGATGTCATCGGCGCGGCTGAGTTCACGGGCGTCGACAACTTCCAGGCCTTTCCACATCCGTCGGCCGATGCAGCGGACGGAATTACGCCAAGCGGTTTTCGCGGTCTCGGCAAGATTTTCGTGATCAGAGGAAGACTGAGGGCGGAGGAACTCCGCATCCCGGCTGAGATCCCAGCGCCGGTCATAGCCGTCGAGGAGCGGGGCGGTCCCGGCGGGGGCTCCCGAGAATGGGCATGCGGGAGTCGGGTCCGGGCTCATGCCGGAGTTTATACCAACTCTCAAAACGATCTGGTAGAATGGATTTGTTTAAAATATTGTGGATGATAGGCTGCGCATTTTCTGAAGAAGCTGGCCGTTTTTCGGTAAAATCGGCGTTGTTCGTTGCTTGAGGTGCACGCACCACGCGCGCCTCACGCCTTGATTTTCCTCGAAAACCGACGCAGCCATTCTACCAGATAGTTTCACTCATTGGTATTAGGCACCGGGTGAAGCGCTGTCTGTCATAATTTTCCGGTCTTGTCTCGGGTGGTGGGATTGATAGGGAAGGAGGTATGAGAGCGACGCAGGAAGCGATGATGAGGGTGCGGGAGGTCGTGCGAGCGGGGGATTGGGTGGTGGATGGGACGTTGGGGAACGGGCATGACGCCTTGTTGCTGGCGGAGCTGGTCGGGGAGTCGGGAAAAGTGGTGGCTTTCGATGTGCAGGAGGCGGCCTTGCTTGCGAGCGGAGAGCGTTTGCGTGCGGCGGGGCTGGTAGAGCGGGTGGAAATGCACTTGCGGAGCCATGAAGAGCTGGGGGAAATCGTGCGGGAGGAGCTGGGGGCGGCGATGTTCAATCTGGGTTATCTGCCGGGGAGCGATCAGCTCGTCATCACGCAGCCGGAGAAGACTCTGCGGGCACTGGAAACGGCTTTCCGGCTCTTGCGACCCGGTGGCTTGTTGTCGGTGGTGTGTTATCCGGGGCATGAGGGCGGGCGGGCGGAGGCCGAGGCGGTGCTGGCGTGGGCGGGCGGGGTGCCGGCGGAGGCCTGCGAAGCGCGTTGGGGGCTGGAGACGGAGCTGAGTCACCGACCGTTTTTTGTGGGCTTGTGGAAGAGGAAAGCGAGAGAAGAGATGCGCTGATATTTTTTTTATTTGTAATAATGCGCAAAATCTGTCGGTAATGGAGTGAGAACGTGAGAAACGGTGCGATGATGAGATTCTTGGTTTTAATGATGTTTTGGGCGGGAGCGATCGGGGCGCAAGCCGACTTGGTGCGGGTCTTGCCGCTGACGCCGGGCGACGGGGCGAGTACGAGCTTCGAGGTCAAGGTGAATGGGAAGCCCCTGCCGGTGGCCTATGGCTCGTTTCATGGTGGGATGCGCCTGCATCACGGGGCTTTTGAGATGGACGGGGAAGTCGAGATCGAGGTGAAAGCGCTGGTGAAAGAGCCGAAGTCCTTTCGCGTGCGTCCTTCGCGGCACGGGATCCAGCCGGAGGTCAAAGACCACAGCATTCGCTTTCGCATCACCGAGCCGCTGAAGCTGGTGGTGGAAGCGGAGGGGATCAGGCCCTTGTTCTTGTTCGCTCTGCCGCGCGAGGAAGAAGTGCCGGCGGCGGACGCGCCGAAGCTGCATTTTTTCGGCCCGGGGGAACACGAGGTTGGCGAGTTGCGAGTGAAGAGCGGGGAGACGGTTTATTTGGCGGCGGGGGCGCGGGTGAAGGGGCGCTTGTATGCGCTGGAGGCGGAAGGGGTGACGGTGCGGGGTCGCGGCGTGTGGGATGCGCGGGGCTTTACGAGTAAGGAAAAGAAGCTCCATGGGATGCTTTTCGAGCGGTGTCGCGATGTGCGCATCGAGGGGATTCAACTGCGGACCGGGCCGTGGTGGCAGTGTCATTTACATCTGACCGACAAAGTGCGCATTGATCATTTTCATACGATGAGTTTCGGCCTGAACAACGACGGGGTGGACATCGATGGCGTCACGGATCTCGAGGTGCGGAATTCCTTCATTGGCTGCGGAGATGATGGCTTCGGCTGGCACGGAATCGATGCCGTGGCGAACGGGGAGCCCGCCACGCGCGATTGCCTCGCGGAACGCTGCGTGATCTGGAACGAGCACGCGGGCAATGGCTTGCGGCTTGGGGCTTCTCTGGAGTCGAAGGTCTTTGAGAACATCGTCTTCCGCGATATCGATGTGCTGCATGTGCGGAGCGGGGGAGTGGCGATTATGTCGGATTTGTCGGACTGGGCGCATGTGCGCAATGTCTTGTTCGAGCGTTTTTACAATGAGTCCGAAGAGGCGCTGATGGATCTTTCCAACAAAAAAAACCGTTACACCAATGACACGGGTTATCGCGATGAGCGGGGGCTGATTAGTGATCTTTATTTCAAGGAGGTGACTTCGATCAATCCGGGAGTCATCCTGAAGGGGGCGGACGCGGAGCATCCGATTCGGGATCTCTATTTTGTCGATTGCGAGTTGGGAGGCAAGAAGTTGAGCTCGGCGGAGGGTTTTGTCATGAACGAGTTCGTCGCGGGACTGCACTTCCCGCAGGAGCTGCCGGAGTGGAAGGAATTTCCGGAGGAGAAGATTGCGACGCGTTCCCCGGCGGAGTTGGTCCTGGATGCGGGGGAGGAGGGCGCGTGGGCCTTCGCGGGCGCGGGGGGGCTTTCCGAGGTGGCTTTGACGGGATCGGTGGGCGGTCAGGCGCTGCGTTTGGCGAGTTTGGGCTGGGGGCATGCCGCTGTTTACGAACCGCGCTTGGCCGGGCGCTACGAGGTTTTCGTGAATCACGTGAAGGGCGACTCGTTTTCGACAAAGTCGCCGTGGACGGTGCGCTCGGTGGGAGGGTATGATACGACGATTCTGGGTGCGGAAGCGGAGGCCGGTTGGCACTCGCTCGGCGTCTTTGAGCTTGATGGGCGGAGCTGGGTGCGACTCGTGGACCCGCATTACCAGGTCTCGGACGGGCCGGTGGCGGCGGACGCGGTGCGTTTCGTAAAACGACCCTGAAGCTGGGATTTCGGTGCTGGGGAAGCCGGGGCGAAAAGCTTGTTGAAAATTCTGTGAAATGTTGCGGAATTCTGTGACGTAAGTCACTGTGCTTGAATTGTCAGTGAGATTTTACCGCAGGATCAGTTTAACAATTGCGTAAAAAAATAATTTACAAAGGAGCGCTCGTCTGGCACGAAAGCTGTGATGTCCGCAGTGAAGAAAATTGGTTTGATGATCGAGCCCTTGAGTGGCTATGGGGAAAAAATCCTGACGGGGATCAGTCGCTATGCGCAGCGGAAGTCGGATTGGCGGGTCGCTTTTTTTGATCGGGAGCGGCGGGATTTGGTGGATTTGTTGGGGGCCTGGAAGGGGGACGGGATCATCTGTACGGCCTCGGGCGAGGATTTTGCGGAGGCGGCGAAGGGGCGGAAGTTACCGATCGTGAATGTCACTTCGCGGCAGGAGGGGGAGAATTTCATTCATGTGGTGGGGGACGAGTAT
>JBNNED010000214.1:0-3832 GCA_050285825.1 Verrucomicrobiales bacterium
CTCATCGATAAAATCAAGAGGCCCGACGAGGCGCGCTGCTTTTTCGGCGTCGAGCCGCCAGGCCGGTTCCCGCTCCCGGGCGAGGCGGGTGCGTTCCAGCGGGGATAAATTCCGGCACGTTCCGGGGTAGTGCGCGCCTTCCGGCCCGTGGGGAGCCCCGTGCATGGCCGCGAGTTCCTCATTGATCTCGCGTCGCGTGCAAAAACAGGGATAGAGAACGCCCCGGCCGCGCAGTTGTTCCAAAGCCCGCTCATAGTGATCCAGCCGCTCGCGCTGCCGCAAAGGCTTTTCCGGCCAATCGATTCCGAGCCAGCGGAGGTCATCCTCGATGAAAGCGTAAAAATCATCCCGAACGCGCTGGTAATCAATATCTTCAAAGCGCAGTAGAAAAGTCCCGTCCGCCGCGCTGGCCAACTCCCAAGCCGTCAGTGCCGAAAAAGCGTGCCCTAGGTGGAGCAGGCCGGTCGGACTGGGAGCGAAGCGAGTGATCACGTTGAGAGTTTATAAAGGATCGGCCTCGAAGGTCGAGCGGCATTCCCGCTGATTAAGATTGCGACTTGAGCGATGTCGGCTAAGCTCTTGCTCACGCTTGCTAGGTCGCCATCCCCCTTGGAGCCGTTTTGTCATGAATGCCCGTCTCTGGAAGTTTTTTTCGTTCGCTGTGCTGTCCTGTCTGCTTCTTAGCCAGTGTGCCAGCTTGCGTCCCGGGGTGGCCTCGCGCGATCAGGTTTTGCGGGAGCGCGGTTACATCCCGCTGCCGCTGGATCGGGTCGAAGGCGATGTGCGATTTTCGCGTGAATTTCTGGTCAGCGGCACGCCGATGCGCCTGCTCATCGATTCTGGTGCCAACAGCACGGACGTCGATGGCCGAAAAGCCGATCTCGCGGGGGTCAAGCGCCTGCGTTCCGTCTCCGTGGTGAGCCGGGGGGCGCTGGGACGCGAGGTCAAAAGCGGCTATGGCATCGGGATTTTGCAAGCGGGCCCCGTAGTGGCCGAAAATTTTCCTTTCACCTTGGCTCCCAGCGGGATGCGACCGACCGCGACGAGTCTTTACGAAGGGCAAATCGGCTTGGATGGCTTGTCCGCGCTGAGTGCCCTGGTCGACATCCCGCGCGCGAGTCTCTGGGTGCCGGGGCCGGACTCCGTGCAAGCGCGCAGCGGTCGGAAATTTCCTTTGGGCCCCCTGGCTGGTTTAGGGATGAAAGTCCTGCGCCTGGAGCGCGCCGGGCGACTTCCTCACCTCGTCCTGGAAGGCCAACTCAATGGCCAGCCGGTTTCCTGGGTGGTCGATACCGGAGCGGAAGTGTCCGTGATGGCCGCCGAGAGCTTCGCTCGCTTTGGGCTGCCGAGCCGCCGATCCGATGCCCGCATCATCGATGCCGCTGGTGATCGCATCGGAATTCGGCACGCGACCCTGGAAAACGTGACCTTTGGCGATGTCATCGTGCGCCGATTCGACATTGCCGTGGCCTCCCTTTCGCAGGTTCGCGATGTCTTCCGCGACAGTCGCGGGCGTCCCATCGATGGCATTCTCGGCATGGACTTCCTCACCGGTGGAAGCGCCTTGTTGGACAGCGAATCACGCCTGCTCTATCTCGTTCAGAACTGATCCAGCGGGCTCGCCCAGAGCGTCAAGGACTTTCAAACATTGCCAGGCGGGGCGGACTTGATGCACGCGGAAGAACGAGGCTCCGCGCCGCTGCCCAAAACAGAGCGCCGCCATCGTGCCCGCATCGCGGTCGAGCGGATCGGGAAGATCGAGAATTTCACCAATGAAAGTCTTGCGAGAGACCGGCAGGAGGAGCGGTCGGCCAAAGCGGTGGAGGCGCTCAAGTTCGCGCATGACGGTGCGGTTGTCGTCGACTTGCTTCGCAAAATCCAGTCCGGGATCGAGGAGGATTTGCTCGTCGCGCAGCCCGGCCGCGCGGGCCAAGGCCATTTTCTCCGTAAAAAACTTCTCCATCGCGGCCATGACGTCCGGCCATTGCTGCTGGGTGTGCGGGACTTTCGGCTGGCCGACCGAGTGCATGATGAGCAGGGCGCAGTGGTGGGCGGCGCAGAGTTCGGCATTGCGCGCATCCGGCAAGGCCGACATGTCGTTGAGAAGCTCGACGCCCAGCGGGAGAACGGCGGCCACGACCTCCGGTCGCCAGGTGTTGGCGGAAAGGAGGGGCGGGAAAACCTGCGCCTCGTCGGCGGGTTCCGCGCCAGCGATGATGTCCTCCCAGTGCGCAAGGACGCTGTGAAAGCGCCGGATTTCCTCGTCCACGGAAATCGCTTCCCGGTTCGTGCGCGCGGACTCGGCTCCGAAATCGAGACAATCCGCGCCGTCGGCGATCATTTGTCGGGCCTGCGCGATGATCGTCTCGGGATCCAGGCTGCCGTCCGCGCAAAAAGAATCATCGTTGATATTCAAAATCCCCATAATCAGGGGCCGACGCGGGAAGCTCAGGGAGCGGGTGGGGAAGGTCAGTTGGCTGGGCTGTCCGAGGATGGGCATGCTGGGATGAGAGCGAAGTGGGCGATTGAAATTCAGCCAAGGGAAGGAATCAGCTCGGGCGAGCGGGCTGCGATGGCGGAGAGTTTCAGGACCGGTTGCGGCGGGCGGACGAGGTATTGTTCGTACTTCCGATAGCTCGAGAGGGGAACACCGAGTAGCTCGGCGAAGTCTTTCTGCGTCATGCCACTACGACTCCGCGCTTCACGCAGTTGGGTCGCGGCGGCGACGGTTTTGGCGGGGATGTCACGCAGGCTGATTTCGCCATTCTTTCCTCGCACGACTTTCTGCACCCGGGAGGGCGCGAGCTTGCCGTCACGCAGCGCGTTTTGTTCGGCTGCGGCTTGTTGAATGAGTTCTTCTTCGTTCATCTCTTACTTTCCTTTGAGGTTTTTCTTAAGCTGGCGGTAAGTCTTGTCGCTGAGATCCGTCATCCCGTTCTTTGCGTAAATGGCCAGTAAGTTGATCTCCGCTGGCTGCCGTTGGTAGTAATAAATGACCCGTGAGCCACCCCGTTTGCCACGACCCGAGGCAGCCCAACGGATTTTTCTCAGTCCCTTGTGGCCGGGAATAAGGTCGCCGCTTTCCGGCTGCTTGAGCAAATGGACTTTGAGTTCAAAAAGTGATTCCTCGCCGATCAAATCGAGCGCGGCCTTGGTAAAGGCCGGAGTCTCACTGATGATCACGCATGGAGGGTAACCATATTGGGTATCTTTGTCAAGCTGGGTGAAGACCTGAGAACGTCATTCACGGTGCGGTGAGGGCTTGGCCGTTGTAGCGCTCGTCGAGTTTGAGGAGGAAGGGGGCGGCGGTGGCGGCCCATTCGGCGGGGCTGCGGTAGTGGCTGGCTTCATCTCCGAAGGCCGTTTGCAGCATGTCGGTGTTGATGATGCCGGGATTGAGGGCCACAACGGCGAGTCCGCGCGGAAGTTCCTGGGCGAGGGCCGAGCTGAGCCCTTCGATGGCCCATTTGCTGGCGCAGTAAGGGGCGACTTCCGGTGAGGTCGAGCGCCCCCAGCCGGAGGAGAGGTTGACGATGACGCCGCGTCCGGCCGCCATCATATGGGGGACGCTGTGGCGGATGAAATTGGCGGTGCCGCTGAGATTGATCGCGGTGAGGCGGTCGAAATCGGCAGCGGAAATTTCCCAGAGCGGCGCGGGCGGGTTGATGATCGAGGCGTTGTTGATGAGGAGATCGGGCGCGCCGGTGCGGGCGAAGGCGGCTTCGCAAAATTCCGCTACGGCCTTGTCATCCGAGACGTCGAGGGCTTGTAAAAAAGGCTCGCCGGGCAGTTCCGCGCGGAGCTCGGCCAGTTTGTCTTCGCGACGGGCGCA
>JBNNED010000215.1:0-3840 GCA_050285825.1 Verrucomicrobiales bacterium
TCCAGACTCCAGACTCCAGACTCCAGACGATCTGAAAATTTGGTCGTCTTGAAATGAAAAGACTTGACTGCGGCGCTCTTTGTTGAGACTGGCTCTCAGTAGCGAGTGATCCGGAGCTGGTTCAATGACTGGTTTCGGGAAGATTTTTTAGTAAGATGATTGAGAAAAAGCTTTTTCAAGGGGGGCTGTGCCTGATTTTGGGCGTGGGGGGGCTTGCGGCTCAGGAGAGTGGGCCCCGGGCGGAAGTCGTGGAGTTGCGCGAGGTGATCTCGAAAATGGTTGAGGTGAAATCGCAGACCTCGGCGGAGAAAAGTGACTGGGCGGAGCGCAAGGAGGCTATCACGGACTTGCTGGAGCTGCACCAGAAAGAGCGGAAGTTGCTGAGCGAGGAATTGGAGGAAGCGGGGACTTCGGCGCAGCCTTTTGACGAGAAAAAGCAGGCGGCGGAGGCAGCGATTGCGGAGTTGAAGGTCCTGCGGCAGGAGACGAGCCAGGTGGTCGTCAAGGAGCGGGAGCGCAGTCTTTCTTTATTGAACCGTTTGCCCGCGCCCTTGCAGGAGGAGTTGCTGGCGGAGCGCGACACCCTGGAGGGCTGGCGTCCGGGCGACGAGCCGCGCAAGGCCTTGCAAGCCATTCTCGGAGTGGTGGGGCAGGCCACGCAGTTCAATCGCCGGGTCACGGTGGTGAACGAAGAGCGCGGTGGCGAGGAAGTGGCGGTGCTCTATCTCGGTTTGGCCCGGGCTTATTACGCCTCACCGGCGGGCAAGGCGGGAATCGGAGAGCCGGGAGCGACGGGCTGGGAGTGGACTGAGCGTGATGCTTTGCACGGAGCGGTGCGCAATGCCTTGGATCAATTGGATGAAAAACGTCCGCCGGAGCTCGTCAAGCTGCCCCTGCAAGTGCGCGGAAAGGAGGCGGGACAATGAAAAAATTGATCTGCATTCTGGGTTTGCTGACTTCCCTCGGCCAGGCGCAGACCACGGTGGCGGAGGCGCTGACGGACGCGAAAGTGGACCTGCGGCAAGCCTTGAGCGAGTTGGAGAAGGCGCGGGCGGAGATCGCGGCGGAGAAGCCGCGGATTTCGGCGGATTTTCAGAAGGTCGAGGCCGAGTTGGCGGAAAAACGGCGCTTGGTTCGCCTGGCGCGGCAGAGCAAGGAAGATCGCGAGATGGCACTGCGCGAGTTGCAGCGTGATCAGGCGCTGCGCGAGCAGGACGCGTCCTATTTGGCCGGTCTTTTGAAGGATCAGGCCTTGAAAGTGAGCACTTTGATCCGGGCGGGCGAGCCTGAGTTGGCTGTTGATCCGGCGAGTATCGCTGGTGATGCGGACGATGCCGTGGCGGCTTTGCGGGCGCGTTTGGGAATTGTCAGCGCGAGTTTGGATCGGGTGGAGGCGCTACTGGGCGGTTCGCGATCCAGCGGAAAAATCGTGGCTGAAAGCGGCGAGGTTCTCGAAGGGGAATTCGTCTCGGCGGGGCCGCAGACTTGGTTCTCGGGCGCGGAAAAAGGCGCGGTCTTCTGGGAGCGCGGGGAGGATTTGCCCCGTTTGCGCGAGGCCAACGAGGCGGCTGTCGAAGCCCTCTTCGCCGGCTCGGAAGCGGAGATCGGGATGGACGTGACGGGCGGCAAGGCGCGTTTGCTGGAAGACATTCAGAGCGGCCCGATCGACCTCGTGCGCAAGGGCGGGCTGTGGGTCTGGCCGATCCTTCTCCTGGCACTCATTGCCATGATTTTCGGGATTTTCAAGTTCCTGAGCTTCTTGCGCTTGCGCGAGCCGGGCGAAGCCTGGGTGGCGGCGATCATCGCGTCCCTGCACCAGGGAGACGCCCAAAAAGCGCAGTCACTGGCGAGTCGGGTCAATCATCCGGTCGGCCCCGTGATGTCCCGTTTGGTCGAAAAATCCGGCTCTGGCTCGGAAGTCATCGAAGAGACGCTTTACGAGCAGCTCATGGGCGTGCAGCAAAAGGCGGGGAGTTTCCTGCCCGTGCTGGCGGTCACGGCGGCGACGGCTCCCCTGCTCGGTCTCCTCGGGACGGTTTCCGGCATGATCCGCACCTTCAACCTCATCACCCTGTTCGGTTCGGGCGACCCCAAACCGTTGGCGGGCGGGATTTCCGAGGCGCTGATCACGACTCTGTTCGGGCTCGTTGTGGCCATCCCCGTGCTCATTCTCCACGCTTTCCTTTCGCGACGCAGCCAGGGGATTGTGCAAACGACCGAGCGCTTGGGTCTGTCCTTCATCAACGCCCTGCGTAAGTCCTAAACAGTCATGAAAAACACCATCGTCACCATTTTGCAGGAAGGCGGGCTCACTTTGTGGGCGCTGCTCGTGCTGGCGGTGATGATTTACTCGCTGGCCGCTTCCGTGGCCTGGAACGGCTGGCAGGTGCGACGTCATGTCAAGCTGGCGGACTGGTCGGGGGCATCGCAGCGCCGGGAAATGGTGCGCGACTGGACGGCTTTCGAGCTCGACCAACTCGCCTGGGTTGAGCGTCGGCTTCCTTTCCTCGCCGTTCTCATCGGGGCCGCGCCCTTGCTGGGCTTGCTCGGCACGGTCGGGGGGATGCTCGTGACCTTTTCCGGGGTGGCCGCGCGGCAGGGCTCGGAGCCGATTGATATGATTTCTTCGGGAATTTCACGGGCATTGATCACGACGCAGGCGGGCCTGGTCATCGCCATTCCCGCGGCCTTTCTGCTGGCGCTTTTGAAGAGCCAGATGAGTGATATGCAGCGGACTTTAGAGCAGCAATTGCACCAGCGCCTGGGCGCGAGTTTGGAACAAGAATCATGAGACGTTTTCGCCGACAGGGACTGGAAGAGACAAGCAGTGAGATCAATCTCTCGCCGCTCATCGACGTCGTTTTCCTCCTCCTCATTTTCTTCATCGTCACGACCGTGTTTGTCGAAGAAACCGGCATTAACGTGTCGAAACCCCGGGCGGCGAGTGCGGAAGATTTGGAAAAACAGGCCATTCTCATCGCGGTGACGGCCGAGGGCAGCGTCTGGCAGGGCGGGCGGGAGATCGGGATTGAGGGGATCCGCGCCGTGGTCACGACTTTATTGGAAGAAAACCCGGAGACGCCGGTGATCATCCGTGCGGATGAAGCCACGCCGACCTCCCGCACGGTGGAAGTCATCGATGCGGCAAAGTTGGCGGGGGCCGAAAGCGTCTCGCTAGCCACGGAAAAATAGGATGAAAGCAGTCTCAACATTTTTAGGAATCGGAGCTTCGGGGCTGGTGCTCGTCGTTCTCGTTTTGGCGCGCTTGCTGGTTCCGGCGGCGGAAATTCCGACTGTCGAGCTCCAGGAAATCCAGATGGCTCCGCCGGAAGAACCCCCGCCGCCTCCGCCCGAGGAAACTCCCCCGGACGCGCCCCCGCCCCCGCCCGCCCTGACCCAGATCAGCGAAATGCCGGATCCGACGCGCGTGCCGATGCCGAAAGCGCAGTTGCCCATGGACATCAAGACGCCGGTCGATCCCTTTTTCACCGACATCGCGCCCGCGCCGCTGCCGGAAAAACCGAAGCCGGTCGTGAAAAAATCTCCGCCGAAAGTGGCCAAAGCGAAACCGACGCCGAAGCCGAAAGCGCGTCCCCGCCCGAAGCCACCCGCGCCGGCGAAATCGCACTACAACGTGAGCGAGCTCGATGGCAAGCCGCGTCTCATCCGCGCGGGACGGACGAGTTTTCCCAGTTCCCTGGCCCGCCGCGGAGTCACGCGGGGAACGGCCGTGCTGGAGGTCGAGCTGAGCACGAGCGGTCGGGTGCGGGTGCGCCGGGTCATTTCCTGCCCTTATCCTGAGCTGGCAGCGGCGGCGCGTCGAGATCGGAAGAGCACACG
>JBNNED010000216.1:0-3002 GCA_050285825.1 Verrucomicrobiales bacterium
CCAGGCACAAGTCCTCGGCGTGATCCAAACGGCCTTCGCCCTTGTCCTCTTCAGCTTGTTCCTCTTCATCACCAGTAAAGACCTCGGCGATGTCTTCGGGCGGGAAAAACCACCCGAGATCGGCTTTCCTGCAGCGGAACAAGCCGCCGAGTGATAGCCGCCGCAGGCTATTGTGTGCGGTAAGGAAGGAACGCCAAGCTCCGCTTGGCTCTCGTGCCAGAAGATCACGGACGAGACGTCCAAGCGAACCGGCAGGATGCCGGCGCTCCCTGAGGGGCCGTTCCGTCCCTGCTAGGTTTTCTTGGGGCGGAGTTTGGTCGGGCTGGTGCCGAACCAGGCTTTGAAGGCCTTGGAAAAGCTGTAAATCGAGCCGAAACCGACCGCGTGGGCGATGGTCTCGATTTTTTCCTCGCTGCGGGTGAGGAGTTCGACCGCCCGTTGCAGGCGGATGGCGGTGAGTTGACGGACGGGGCTGCGCCCGAGCTCCCGCTGGCAGAGGCGACGGAGGTGTTCGGTGCTGAGGCAGGCGATGCCGGCCATGGCTTGCAGAGTCCAGTCGTGTGCGGGATCACGGGCGACGACTTGCCAGAGGCGGGAGAGTCGTTCATCCATCTGCGAGGGTTGGGCGAACTGCAGGACGTAGTGGTGGAGGAGGCGACACCAATGGTGGAGGGCGGCGTGGTCGCCTCCGCTCGTGCTTTCATCGTGCAGCCCGTGGATGACGTGGGAAAAGGCGCGGGCATCGAAGCTGCGGATGACGGGGGAAAAAGAAGAAATGAGCGGCTTCTGGTCGCGGCTTTCCTCGTAGCGTACCCAGGCAAATTCCCAGGGGCTGTCGGGCAGGCACTTGAAGGAATTCATGACAAAAGGTGGGAGAAGGCAGGCCTGGCCGGCGCTCATCGTGATCCAGCGTCCATCGACGAGGACGATGCCGGAGCCGGCGAGGGTGGCGAGCATGAAGCTGCCGGATTGGCGGATGCGCACGATCTCGTAAGGAGCTTCGGCGTGCATGATGCCCGCGTGGTTGATGTGGTGGGCCGTGGACATGAGCGGGCAGCAGGGAGCTTCCCGCAGCCAGGAACGCGCCTCGTCTTCGCGACCACGAACCGCCAGCACGCGGGTTTGCGAGCCGAAAATTTCGACGTCTTCTTCACTTTTTAGGAGACTCATGTGGATTTCGGTTAAAAGGTGGTGGACGCTACTGACTTGAGCAAGGGCAAAATTCCCGCTAGTTTGGAAGACATGCCGAATCAATGGACAGGAAAGGGGAATCCCTACACTCGCAGTGAAGTGGTGGAGCGCTTGCGCGACACCGTGTCGAAAGGAGAAGCGATCATCGCGGCGGGCGCGGGGACGGGGATCAGCGCGAAATTCATCGAAAAAGGGGGCGCGGACTTGATCATCATTTATAATTCGGGTCGCTTCCGCATGATGGGACACGGCTCGACGGCCGGTCTGATGGCCTATGGAGATGCCAATGCCATTGCCATGGAGATTGGGGAATTTGAAGTTCTCCCGGTCGTGGAAGAGGTGCCCGTGATCTGCGGCGTGCATGCCACTGACCCGCGTCGCCGGATGTGGCATTGGCTCTTGAAAGTGAAGGAGATGGGCTTTTCCGGAATCAACAACTTCCCGACCCATACCATCGTCGATGGCCACTTCCGCGGAGTCTTGGAAGAGACCGGTATGAGCGTGGAAAAAGAGTTTGAAGCCGTCGACTTGGGGCGTCGCATGGATCTTTTCTCCATCGTTTACGTCGCCACGCCCGAGGAGGCCAAGCGCATGGCGGAAAACGGGGCGGACGCGATCATCGCCCACGTCGGTACGACCGTTGGGGGCTCAATCGGGGTCACGGACGCGGTCGTGAGCTGGGAGGAGACCATTCAGCGCACGCAGTCGATTATTGATGCCGCGAAGACGGTGCGCGACGACATTTTCTACCTCTGCCACGGTGGCCCGATCAACACGCCGGAAGACGCGGATCGCGTGATCCAGTCGACGGACTGCGTGGGATTTGTCGGGGCTTCGAGCTTGGAAAGAATGGGCGTGGAGGAGTCGCTGACGCAACTCACGCGCGAATTTAAGTCCATCACCCTCAAGAAGTAAGCACATGGCGACGATTGCCGTTCTGGGAACCCTCGATTCCAAAGGAGACGAACATGCCTTCGTCGCGGAGCTCATCCGCAGACGGGGGCACGAGGCCCTTTTGATCGATGTCGGAACGGGAGCGGAACCGTCGGTGCGAGCGGACATCAGTCGGGACGAGGTCGCGGCGGCGGGCGGGGTGGATTTAGCGGCTTTGCGCGCGCGAAACGACCGCGGGGAGTGTGTCGTGGCGATGAGCCAGGCGGCGCCCGTTTTTCTTGCCAAGTTAGTCTCGCAAGGGCGCATCGCGGGCGTGATTTCGCTCGGTGGCGGGGGTGGGACGGCCATTGCGACGTCGGCCATGCGGGCCTTGCCCCTGGGTTTTCCCAAAGTGATGGTGTCGACGCTCGCGGCGGGTCAGACCGCGCATTATCTGGGCACCAAGGACATTGTCATGATGCCGAGCATCGTCGATGTGGCGGGGTTGAACCGCCTTTCACGGGTCATTTTCACGCGGGCGGCGGGGGCAATCTGCGGGATGGTCGAGGAGGAGCCGGAGCTGGCGGACGGGAAGAAATTGATCGCGGCAAGCATGTTCGGGAATACGACGGAATGTGTGAATGAAGCAAAGCGCGTCCTGGAAGAAGCCGGTTACGAAGTCCTCGTCTTCGCGGCCACCGGCGCGGGCGGGAGGGCGATGGAATCGCTGATCGAGAGCGGCATGGTGGCGGGCGTTTTGGATCTCACGACGACCGAGTGGGCGGATGAAGTTGTCGGCGGGGTGCTCACGGCGGGACCGGAGCGTTTGAGTGCGGTGGCGCGGGCGAACGTGCCTTGCGTGCTCGCTCCGGGCTGTCTCGATATGGTCAATTTCGGCGAAAAAGACTCGGTGCCGGCCAAATTCGCGGAGCGGAATT
>JBNNED010000217.1:0-5437 GCA_050285825.1 Verrucomicrobiales bacterium
AGCGGGAGACAACGCTGGTGGTGGTGACGCACGACACCGAGCTGGCGCGACGTTTTGATCGGGTGTTGCGCCTGGAACGGGGGAAGTTGAGTGAGCAAAAGCCCGATTGAGCGATGAAAGCCTGGCGATTCATTTGGCAAAGTTGGCGTTTTGATCGCCTCGCGCTCTGGGGCGTGCTGGCGGCTGCGGCGGTGGCCACAATGGTCCTGCTGGGGGCCTTGCTGGCGGGCGATTCGGTGAAGGGAACCTTGCGTCAGATCGCGGAGTGGCGCACGGGGCGGGTCGAGCGTATTCTGAGTGCGGGCGAAGGTTTCATGGGCGAGGAAGTGGCGGCGGCCGTGCGCGGTGGCGAGAGCGCGGGCGTTCTTTTTTTGCAAGGCCAGGTCACGGCGGGCGAGCGCAGCGCGGCGCAAACGCAGGTGCTCGGCGTGGAGGAAGATTTCTGGCGACTCGGGCCGTCTGGTGGCCAGGGAGGGTCAGCGGGCTGGAAGCCCACTGCACAGGAGGGGAGTTCAGCGGGCTGGAAGCCCACTGCACGGGGTGAAGTCGCTTTGAGCGAGGCTTTAGCTGCGGATTTGGAGGTGGGTGCGGGTGATGAGGTCATTTTGCGAGTTCCGAAGCCGGGCTTGCTCTCGGCGGACGCGCCGGTGGCGAATGCGGGGGGCGGGGTGGAGGTGATGCGCGCGACGGTCGGGCGGGTGCTCGGCGCGGCCGATTTTGCACGCTTCGGACTGGA
Organism: Verrucomicrobiales bacterium; assembly: GCA_050285825.1. GTDB lineage: Bacteria > Verrucomicrobiota > Verrucomicrobiia > Verrucomicrobiales > Akkermansiaceae > SW10. The sequence goes on from JBNNED010000217.1 coordinate 737, forward strand.
GATGAGCCAGGTCGCTCCGCGCACGATTTTTCTGCCCCGGGCGGAGTTGCAGTCGCTGGTCGGGCTGGAAGGTAAGGTCAACCTCATCCTGGCGGGCGCGGGCGCGAGCTTGGAGGCCGACGAACTCTCGCTGGCGGCTTACGGCTTGACGCTCAAGGAGGTGACGGGCGCGGTTGAGTTGAGATCGGAGCGGATTTTTCTCCGTCCCGAGTTGGCGGAGCTGATGGCGGCGCGCTTTCCGGAGGGCGTGGGAGTTCTCACTTATCTTTGTAACACCTTGGCTACGAAAGAGCGGGAGACGCCGTATTCAATGGTCACAGCCACGGAGGCGGCGGTCGCGCCTTTCCTCCCGGAAGATCTGGGAGCGGATGAAATTGTCATCAATGAGTGGCTGGCGGAGGATTTGGCGGCGGAAGCGGGCGATGAAATCCGATTGGATTTCTACGCCGTCGGGGCGGGGAGCCGGCTGGTTGAGCGCTCGGCGGATTTTCGTGTGCGCGTAGTGGTGCCGATGGCGGGAGCGGCGGCGGAACGCGCCTGGATGCCCGATTTTCCCGGAGTGGCGGCGGTCGAGAGCGCGCGGGATTGGGACCCCAGTCTGCCGCTGGATTTGACGCGCATTCGCGATCAGGACGATGCTTACTGGGAGGAATTTCGGGGAACGCCGAAGGCCTTTGTCGCGCTGGCGGCTGGTCGCGACTTGTGGCAGAACCGCTGGGGTTCCCTGACGGCTTTCCGCGTGCCCGGCGCGGAGCTGGAGACGGTGGCGGCGGGCCTGCGCGAGGGACTCGATCCCGCCCTGATGGGCTGGCAGTGGGTTGATTTCGCGGCGCAAGCCCAGGCTGGCGCGGAGTCGCCGGTCGATTTCGCGGGGCTTTTTCTCAGCATGAGCTTTTTCCTGATTGTCGCGGCGCTGGCCTTGGTTGTCATGGTCTTCCGGCTGTCGATCGAGCAGCGGACGACGGAGAGTGGTCTGCTGGCGGCGCTGGGCGTGCCGGCGGGGCGGGTGCGGGCGTGGCGACTGGCTGAGGCCGGGCTGGGGGTGGGAGTGGGGGCGCTCCTTGGGGCTCTTTTGGCGGTCGCTTTTTGCGCGGTGATCCTGCGGGTCATCGGGTCGATTTGGGAGGGGGCGGAATTTTTGTTAGTGGTGCGGCCGGGGACGGTTTTCATGGGCATCGTCCTCGTCGTGGGCGCGGCTTTGGGCGCGGTCTGGTGGTCGCTGCGACGCCTGGGGAAGGTCGCGGCGCGTTGGCGTCTGAGCCAGGGAGCGGAGGAGGAAGCGCGGGGTCGCGGGTGGTTTTTGCTCGTGCCGGGCGGGCTCTCGCTGCTGGCGGGCGTGCTTTTGGGATTGAGCAACGCGCAGGGCTTCTTTTTGGCCGGTTTCGGGCTGTTGTTGTTGGGTTTGGGGGCTTTCAAGCGGAGCTTGCGACGGGAAATCCCCTTGCGGGCGGATGAGGTTTTCAGTTTGGCGCGGGTCAATGTGGCGCGCCGGGGCTCGCGGGCCTTGACGGTGGTCGGGGTGCTGGCGGCGGGGGTCTTTTTGGTCCTGTCGGTCTCGGTTTTCCGGAAAGATGGCGGGGAAGATTGGGCGGCGAAAGAAAGTGGCGCGGGTGGCTTCGCCTGGTTGGTCGAGGCGGGCGCTCCGCTGGCGCGACCGGCGGATGCGGAGGGAGAAATTGCCTGGTTCGGCTTGCGCGAGGGAGTTGTGCCGCTGCGTGCGGGTGCGGGTGATGTCGTCGATTGCTTCAATCTGAGCGCGAGCCGGAATCCGCGACTGCTCGGGGTGCCGGCGGGCTCGCTCGACGGGCGTTTCACTTTCGGGATGATGGCGGAGGGCGTGGAGCCGAGCTGGGACTGCCTGCGGGCGGAGGCGGGAAAGACGGACGGGGCGGTGCCGGCTTTGGTCGATGAAACGACGTTGTTGTGGGTCTTGAAGATGAAGCCGGGCGAGCTTTTGAGCTACCGCGATGAGAGTGGGGCGGAATTTCCGGTGCGCATCGTGGGGACTTTGAAGGAGAGCATTTTTCAGGGTCAATTGCTCGTGGATGAAGAGGCTTTGTTGGCGAAATTCCCTTCGCTGGGCGGTTACGGGATGTTTTTGGTGGCGGAGGCCGGGGCGGAGGAGCTGCTGCGGGTGGAAGCGGGTGACCAGGGAGCGCGGGTGATCTCGACTCAGGAACGACTGGCCGCCTTCCACGGAGTGGAAAACACGTATATTGGCATTTTCAACGTCCTCGGTGGGCTGGGCCTGATTTTGGCCAGCGCCGGGCTGGGTGTGGTGACGGCGCGAAATCTGGCCGAGCGGCGCGATGAAATGCGCATTCTGGAAGTGCTCGGTTTGGCGAAGGGGGCGCGGCGGAAGTTGATTCTGGCGGAGACGAATCTGCTGGTGCGCTGGGGGCTGGGCGTGGGGGTGGCGGCGGCGGCGCTGGCGGTTCTGCCTTTGTTGGGGAGAACGCTGCAGGCGGGGGATCTCGTTTGGATGGTTTTGCTGACCTTGCTGATGGCGGTGGTCGCGCGCCTGAGAGTGTTGCTGGCTCTGGGGCGGGTGAATTGGTGAAAAATCTCTTTCTTTCGGGGGAAGCTGGCTTAGGGTCGTTGCCAATGATGAGATGGTTCTTGTTTTTGGTGGTGCTGGCGGGTTTGGAGCCGCTGCGCGGGCAGCTTTTGGAGCAGCCGGTGGCGCAGGTGACGCCTTATGATTCCGTGGTGCGGATCGAGGTGGCGACGCAGACGCCGGATTACCGGACGCCGTGGAACTCGGGTCGCTTCGCGGGCGGAATCGGGACGGGCTTCATCATTGGAAAGAACCGGATTTTGACGAACGCGCACGTCGTGTCGAACGCGCGACGGGTTTTGGTGACGCAGCGGGGTTCCTCGCGCAAGCATCCGGCGCGGGTGAAATTCATCGCCCATGATTGTGATCTGGCTTTGCTGGAAGTGGAGGATTTCACGCCCTTTGAGAAGTTCCTGCACCTGGAGCTCGGGGAGATGCCGGCTCTGGAGAGTGAAGTGAGCGCAATCGGTTATCCGGTGGGCGGCGACCGGCTCTCGGTGACGCGCGGGGTGGTCTCGCGGATCGATTTCCGACCCTATTCGCACTCGCGGGCGGACTCGCATCTGGTGGTGCAGATCGACGCCGCGATCAATCCGGGCAACTCCGGGGGGCCGGTCGTACAGGGCGGGAAAGTCGTTGGGGTGGCTTTCCAGGGGCTGACGACGGCGGATAATACCGGTTACATCATCCCGACTCCGGTCGTGCGGCGCTTTTTGAAGGATGTCGAGGACGGGCGCTATGATCGCTACGTCGATCTCGGCATCACCTCTTTTCCTCTCTTCAATCCGGCGATGCGCAAGGCTTACGGGCTGAGCCAGAGCGAGCGCGGCGTGTTGGTGGCCTCGGTCGTGCCGGAGGGAACCTGCGACGGGGTGCTGGAGCGGGGCGATATTCTGCTGAAAATCGCGGGTTATGACATCGATAACGCCGGAAACATCAAGGTCGCCGGCGAGTCGCTGGACATGAACGAAGTGGTCGAGCGGAAGTTCGCGGGCGACGAGGTGGAGTTGGTTTTTCTGCGTGGCAGCGAGGAAAAGACGGCCAAGGTCACGCTCAAGGGCTTGCCGGCCTCGCGGATGTATGCGCTGCGCTACGATGAGCAGCCGCGGTATTTTTTCTACGGCGGTTTGGTTTTCCAGCCTCTGGACTTCAATCTTTACGCGACCTATAAGTTTAAGAATCAACGGGTTCGCAGCTTGTTCACGGATTACGTGGCGAAGGGGATTTTCAAGGAACGGGAGGACATCGTGGTGCTCACCCGCGTGGAGAGCGACCGCCTGACGACACATTTTGACGGCTTCAAGGGCATGGTTCTGGACGAGATCGACGGGGTGAAAGTCCGCTCGCTCAAGCAAGTGGCGGAGCTTCTTTCTCAGGAAAACCCGCCGGATTACCGCGAGTTGAAATTCAATGGCGGCGCGCGCCCGCTCGTGCTGCCTTCGGCCGAGATCGAGGCCGCCCAGGAACGCCTGATGCGACGCCTCAGCATCCCCTCGCCAGCCTATCTGGGTGAGTGACCCATGAACGACTTTTTGAGCAAATTATGAAACATCTCATTGCGATTTTGATCTTGTGGACGCTGCCATTGGGCGCGGAGCCGGAAGCGAGCCTGGTGCGGGTCAACAGCACGATCCAGAAGTATAACGTCAGCCAACCCTGGGAGAAAACGACGCCTCGCAAGCGGCGCGGGCTCGGGTGTCTGCTGCCCGGAAAGCGGGTTTTGACGACGGCGAGCATCGCGGCGGACGCCGTTTATCTGGAACTGGAGTCGGCCGATAGCTCGCGCACGGTGTCGGCGAAGGTCGTGGCCATCGATCACGAGGCCAATCTCGCCTTGCTCGCTCCGGAGAATGGCTCGGGGTTTTTGGACGAGCTGCAGGGGGCGGAACTCGCGGAGCCCATCGCGCTGGGCGACAGCTTGCGGATTTTCCAACTGGAGGACAACGGGATGGCGCTGGAAACGGCGGGCAGGGTGCAGGGCATGGAGTTGCTGAGTAGCATGAGCCCGGGCAGTTATTTTCTTTCCTACGTCGTGAAAGCCTCGATGCAGAGTGCGGCCAGTTCTTACACGCTGCCGGCTTTTCGCGAGGGGAAATTGGTGGGGATTTTGACCAGTTACGACGCCAAGGACCAGATTTGCGAGA
>JBNNED010000218.1:0-5550 GCA_050285825.1 Verrucomicrobiales bacterium
CCGGTGTAGGCCGCGATTTTATCGAGAATGGGCAGGGCCGTGAGGACGCCGCGCTGTAGTTCGGCCTCGCCACTCAGGACGACTTCGCCCCCTCCGCTCTTCTCGGCGCGGAAACGGGTGCCGAGCTCGCCGAGGAGCCGCCGTTTCCAATCTTCCGTCACCAACTCCGCGCAGTCCGCCCCGACCAAATCCCCTTTCAAAGTCCAGCCTCTCTCGGCCAACTGAAACTCGCCGGAGAGCTCCAAAGAAGCCCGCTTGAGCGCTTCCAATCGCGCGTCCGTGAGGTAAAATCGCCCCCCGGAAAGTCGCCCGGACGCGCCCGCCAGTCGCACCTCGGGCAACAGCTCCAGGGGAGTGTCGATTTTCCCGCCCGTCAAGCGAATGTCATAGGCCTCGGGAGACGAACCTGGCTTGATCTCCATCGCGCTCCCACTCCAGTTCCATTCGCCGCTCTCGCTGAGCGCCTGACCGCCGAGCGAGGCGATCTGGAGGCCCGTCATCTCGAAGCGAGATGGCAAAAAACGATCCCAAAATGAACTCCCGTGCTTTTTTGGCGACTTCTCCGCAGCGCGCGCGCCCGGGTCAGCCTCGCCGGCTTCACCCGCCTTCTTGCGCAGATCGACCCGCGCGTTGATCCGTCGGATGGCCAGATCTTCCAAGCGATAGATACCATCCCACACCGCGCCGACATCGACCCGCCCCTCCAGCCCTTCCGCTTCCAGCGACTGTAATTTCCCCTCGCCTGCGGCCTGCAAGCTCTCGGTGCGCGCCGACCAGCCGTCCCAGACAAAGGGCGTGAATTCCGTCTGCGCCCCAAGGACGTTTCCCGCCTCTCGTCCCAAAAGAAGGCGAAAATCATCACTGCGAAGGAAAACGCGCACCCAGCGGTAGCCGAGAACGCCCGCCACGAGGAAGAGCGTGATGAGAACAAGCCCCGACCAAGTCAGGATTTTCCCAAGTTGACCAGATTTGCGGGCGCGGCGACGTCGAGCTGACATGATCCCGCAGCCTAGCTGCTAGACTCCGCGATTCAATGGCAAAGCGTCGCACCGCGTCAATCGAGAGGCGGGATGCCGAGTTGCTCGGGCAGAGCCGTGCGTGGACGCCAGGTGAGAATTTCCGGATCGCCTTTGGTGACGAGGACGGTGTGCTCGAAGTGCGAAGAGGGTCGCCGGTCGGCGCTGATCACCGTCCAGCCGTCGTCAAGCCACTTCACGTTGCCCGTCCCAGCGTTGATCATGGGCTCGATAGCGAGAATCATGCCTGCTTTCAAGAGCGGAGTGCGTCCCTCCGGGCGGTAATTGGGCACTTGGGGCTCTTCGTGGAGGTCGCGACCGACTCCGTGGCCGACGAGATCGCGCACGACGGAAAAGCCGTGACGGGTGACGTAGTCTTCGACGGCTCCGCAGGCTTCGCCCAGGCGCACGCCCTCGCGCACGTGCTCGATGGCGCGAAAAAGTGACTCTTCGGTGGCGGCGAGAAGGCGTTTTTGTTCGCCGTTGATTTTACCGATGGGCACGGTCGTGGCGTTGTCGCCGATCCAGCCTTTGACCTTCACCCCGACGTCGATTTTGAGCAAATCCCCTTCCTGCAGAACCCGTTCACCGCCAATGCCGTGGACGACTTCTTCATTCACCGAGAGGCAAGTCTGCCCGGGAAAACCCCGATAGCCGTGGAAAGCGCTTTTGACCTCGTGCTCCTCCATCAACTCCTTCGCGTATTCATCAACTTCGAGGGTCGTTTTACCCGGAGCGGCGAAAGCGGCGGTTTTTTGGAGAATCTCACTCGCTATCTTCCCCGCAGTCCGCATTTTGTCGATTTGCGAGGCGTTTTTAATGATGATGCGGTTGCGTCTGGCCATGGCTTGCGTGTGTCAGGAATCCGTCATTTTGTCCAGCGCACTCCGCAAGTCCTGGTAAACCTGATCGGGAGCGGAAAGACCATCAAGGGTGAGCGCCCGGCCTGATTCCTGATAGAACTTGATCGCGGGCAGGGCTTGCGTGCGGAATTCCTCGTAGCGGCGGGCGAATTTTTCCAAATCATCATCGGCCCGCGGAGCCATGCGACCGCCGCACTTCGCACAGGTCTCAATCTCACTGTCCCCCGCCGTCCAGTGGCAATCGAGACACTCGACGCGACTGGCCACGCGCTTGCGGAGTTCCGCTTCGGGGACTTCGAGGCAGACGGCGCGCAGAGAGCGGCGTTCCACAGGATCGAGCAGGGCATCAAGCTCTTCGGCTTGGGCGAGCGTGCGCGGGAAGCCATCGAGCACCCAACCGTCGGCATGCCGGCTCATCCACGCGCGGACGAGCGGCAGCATGATTTCGTCCGGGACGTAATGACCGCGGTCGAGGTAAGGTTTGACCTGACTCGCGGCCTCTCCGCCCTCGCGGAGGATTTCGCGGAGAAAGCCTCCGGTGCTGAGATAAGCCAGTCCGAGTTCGTCCGCCAAGCGCCGTCCCTGCGTGCCCTTCCCCGAGGCCGGGGGCCCGAGAAAAACGAGGTGGGACGGCTGGCGGGCGTTCTTCATCAGCCTTTGACCATAAAGGCCACGATGGCGATGATGACGACGAGCGCGAGAACGGTCCAGAGGTAGATCACGCCGTTGCTGCTGTGGTTCGCGGCGGCGCCTTGCTGCATGCGGCGCGAGCTGCGGCCTTTGATTTTTCCTTTGCGCAGGAAGCCGTCGTAGTTGCGCTGGAGAAGGTGGGTTTCGACCTGGCGCATCATATCAAGCAGCACCCCGACCAAAATGAGCAGGCTCGTGCCTCCGAAGAAGGAGGTGATGAGGCTGTAGGGTGGGAGGCCGAGGGCCAGGGCTACGAAGAAGGGCAGCATGAAAATGAGGGTCAGGAAGATCGATCCCGCGAAGGTCAGACGCGTCATCGTGAAGTCGAGGAAATCCGAGGTCGGCTTGCCGGGTCGCACACCAGGGACATAGCCGCCTCCTTTTTTCAGGTTTTCCGCGATCTCACTCGGGTTAAACATCGTCGCCACCCAGAAATAGCTGAAGAAGAAGATCATCGTGCCGGAGATCAGGTAGAACCAGATCGTGTCCGGGTAGAGGATTTCCCGCACCGTGATGACCCAGGAAGCGTTCGGGAAGATTTGCCCGAGAACGGTCGGCGGCAGGGAGAGAATGGCCGTCGCGAAAATAATCGGCATGACACCGGCGTAGTTGATCTTCAAGGGCAGATACTGCGTGCCCCCGGACATCTCACGTCGGCCAGCGACCCGGCGGGCGTATTGCACGGCGATGCGGCGCTGCGCCTGGGTGATCGAGATCGTGGCGGCGATGACGAAGATGAGGAAGACGAAGAGGAAGACGAGGATGAGCACCTTGTAGGGATTGCCATCGCTGTTGACGACGAAGGTGTCCCAGGCCTGCACCATGACGGAGGGCACGGAGGAGATAATGTTGACGGAAATGATGAGCGAGGTGCCGTTTCCGATGCCGCGATCCGTGATCTGATCACCGATCCACATGAGGAACATCGTGCCGGAGACGATGGTGAGCACGGTCATGAGGACGAAGCCGGTGCCGTAGTTGGGGACGAGTTCACCGTGTTCGCGAATGACCTCGCCAATGCCGTTCAGGAAGGGCAGGTTTTCGGGAGATTGCAGGGATTTGGCGAGGAGGAAACCTTGCACGAGGGCGATCGCGATGGTAACGAAGCGCGTGTATTGGTTGATCTTCTGGCGACCACCATCTTCCTTGGAAAGCTTGGAAAGCTTGGGAACCACGGCCGTGAGCAACTGCATCATAATCGAGGCCGAGATGTAAGGCATGATGCCGAGGGCGAAGATCCCCATCTGGGTCAAGCCCCCACCGGAGAAGACATTCATGAGCACGCCGAGCTGGGCACCCCCGGATTCAGTGCCATCCGCCGTGGAGAGTTTTTCCACGAAGAGATCGATGATGTGGGTGTCGATCCCGGGCAGCGGGATGAAGACGCCGAGACGGACGATGACGACCATCGCGAGGGTGAAGAGAATGCGGTCCCGGAGTTCGGGGATCTTCCATGTGTTACTGAATGCGGAAATCATGACGGGTTGCGATTGAGTGGCGGGAAATTAATGGTTTTTTGCGGGGAGTCAAAGCGGAGTCTTGGCAATTTCACGAAAGGCTTGGGTGAGTGACTCGCTTCCGAGCCCTTCGGCCTGAATCCTTCGGATGAGCCGTTCGTTTTCTTTCACCGTCTCTTCGAATTCTGCCGAAAGCGGGCTGGTGAGAAAACGATCCATCTCCTCGCCCTGCGGTGGGGCGCTTTGGAGCAGCTCTTCTTTGAGTTTGCCGATTTTTTCGGCCTGACGGCTGATCTTCTCCTCCAGTCCGCTTGCGGATTTCTCCGCAATGACTTTCTCGAGGAGGCTGTTCAGCTCGCGGTAGGCCTCGGCCTGGCGGGCGAAAGTCGCGGAGAACCCTTGATCTTCCTTCCGCTCACAGGCTGGCAAGAGAAAAGCCGTCAGCATCATGGCCACGAAGCGCCGGAGCGAGTCGATTCCAGGATGGGTGACGGCTTGCACGTTCACTGACAGAGAGGGCTTAGGCCACCGACCCGCCAGCTTTTTCGATTTTTTCTTTGGCGGATGCGCTCAGGGCATCAACGGAGACGGTGAGCTTTTTGCTCAGTTCGCCTTGGCCAAGGACTTTGATCTTGTCGATCTGACCGGTGACCAGACCCGCCGCCCGCAGGCTCTCCTCGTTGACCTCGGCGCCGTCCTCGAATTTCGCTTCGAGTTGGTTAAGGTTGACGATGGCGATGCTGTCTTGGAAGCGGGTGTTGTTGAAGCCGCGCTTGGGCAAGCGACGGTGAAGGGGCATCTGGCCACCTTCGAAGCCGGGGCGGACGCCGCCGCCGGAACGGGCTTTCTGACCTTTGTGGCCTTTACCCGAGGTCTTGCCGTGGCCGGAGCTTTCGCCGCAGCCGAGACGCTTCACCCGGTGCTTGGCACCTGCGTTGGGTTTGAGATTATGAAGTTCCATGATGATTGATCGGTTGGATGGTTACGGAAGCCGGATTTAGATCGACTCCCCTTTCTTCTTGCCACGGGAGGCGAGGATTTCGTCGCGGGTGCGCAGCTCGGAAAGAGCTTTCAGCGTCGCTTTCACCACGTTGGCGTGGTTGTTCGAGCCCAGGGACTTCCCGAGGACGTCCTTGATGCCCACGGCTTCGCAGACGGCACGCACACCGCCACCGGCGATGATGCCCGTTCCCGGAGAGGCGGGCTTGAGAAGCACCTTGCCACCACCGTATTCGGCGTAGATTTCGTGTGGGATGGAGTTCCCGTTCAGCTTGACCGGCTGCAGGTTTTTAGCGGCGCTCTCGCTGGCCTTGCGGATGCACTCGGCCACTTCCTTCGCTTTACCAAAGCCGAAACCAACGCGGCCTTTGTGGTCGCCGGAGACGACGAGGGCGGAGAAGCTGAAGCGACGACCGCCTTTCACCACTTTCGCACAGCGGTTGATGAAAACGACTTTTTCGCTCAGTTCGGGGCCTTCGCCATCCTGGTTGTTGTTCCGGTTGTCAAAGCGGTCGTTGCGACGGC
>JBNNED010000219.1:0-6744 GCA_050285825.1 Verrucomicrobiales bacterium
GGATGTTCCAGTGTTGGCCGGAAGGGAGATCGGTGCCGGGGTTATTGAAGCGGTGGATTTCTTCGAGCTGGAGTTTTTGGTCGGCGAGGGTGGCGGCAAGCACGCGGCCGGAACCGGCGCCGAGGTCGATGGCGAGATGGACGCTTTTCATAAAAAATCAGGCGGGGAGGAGAATTTGGTATTTCGTTTTTTGGAGGTTTTTGTCGATGAATCGTTTCGATTCGGAGTTGGAGACCAGCGTGTGGAATTCGTCGGGCTTGGCGAAAGCGTGGGGGGCCGTGACGCCGAGTTTGGTGTGGTCGATGAGGGCACAGGACCAGAGGGATTGGCGGAGGATGTTGCGTTTGAGCTGGGCCTGGCGGGGATCCGCTTCGGTGATGCCGCGTTCGGCGCTGAGGCCTTTGCCGGAGAAGAAAAAGCGGTCGATTTTCAAGAGGCTGAGGCATTCATCGGTGAGGAGGCCAGTGAAGCGTGAGCCGTGGGGATCGTAGGTGCCGCCGAGGAGGATGAGTTCGAGATCGTTCCGGTGGGTGAGGGCTTGCAGGATGGGGAGGGCGTAGGTGACGACGCGCAGGGAGTGGTTTTTGGGCAGTTGGAGGGCGAGCTGCAGAGCGGTCGAGGAGGCGTCGAGAAGAATGGTTTCTTTCGGCTTGATGAGGGGAGCGGCAAGCTGGGCGATGGCCCGTTTTTCGTTTGGTAGGATGTTTTCGCGCTGCGCCTGCGGGAGGTCGCTGCGGGAGGCGTCCAAAGACATCGCGCCGCCGTGGGAGCGGATGAGCATGTTGGCTTTGTCGAGTTTATCGAGATCCCGGCGGATCGTTTCTTCTGTCACGGCGAACTCCTGGGCGAGCTCCGTGGTGCGGACGGTTCCGTAAGATTCGAGGCGGGAGAGGATTTCCTGATGGCGGGCGGCGGCGAGCATGAGAGAGGTGGTGGATCGGGTTTTGTGGCTTAATTTCTGATAATGCTTGCTTTTGTTTGGTTATTTCGCAAGTTTCCTGGCAAGTCAATCTTAATCAGAAAAGCGATGAGCACACAAAACGATTTTAAACACGTGAATTACAGCTGGGACGACGAGGTCGCGGCGGGACTGAGTCCAGCCGAACGTCTCGTCTATCGCTCTAACATCCTGGGCGACGATCAGCGGGTGACCAACACCGGTGGTGGCAACACTTCGTCCAAGTTGATGGAGAAAGACCCGCTGACCGGCGAAGAGGTCGAAGTGATGTGGGTGAAAGGCTCAGGCGGTGACCTCCGCACCTCGAAAATGGAGAATTTTTCCTCTCTCTACATGGAAAAACTCAACGGTTTGAAGGCCATCTACGATGCCGCGCCGGAAAAAGGCGTCAAAACCGAGATCGAGGACGCCATGGTCGGGATGTATCCGCACTGCACCTTCAATCTCAATCCCCGGGCCTCGTCCATCGACACCCCGCTGCACGCTTACGTGCCCTTCAAACACGTCGATCACACCCACCCGAATGCCGCCATTTCCGTCGCCGCCTGTAAAGATCAGGTCGCCGTGACCGAGAAAATCTATGGCGGGGAAGTCGGTTGGGTGAAATGGCAGCGTCCGGGCTTCGACCTCGGCCTTGTCATGGAAGAGGAATGCCGTAAAAACCCGCAGCTCAAAGGGCTCATCATGGGGCAGCACGGTCTCATCAACTGGGCCGATGACGACAAGGAGTGCTACGAGCTTTCGCTCGAACTCATCGAAAAAGCCGCGCGCTACATCGAGGAAAACGACAAGGGCGAGGACACCTTTGGAGGCCAGAAATTCCAGGCCCTGAGCGAGTCCGAGGCGGAAAACATTCTCGTGGAAATCCTGCCCTGGCTGCGTGGTCAGGTCAGCCAATACAAGAAATTCATCGGCACGGTGCAGAACGACGCGACGATCCAGCGTTTCGTCAACAGCCACGACGCCCCGCGCCTTGCGGAAATGGGCACGAGCTGCCCCGACCACTTCCTGCGCACGAAAATCAAGCCGCTCTACGTCGATTGGAACCCGCAGACGGAAGATCTCGACACCCTCAAAGCGAAGCTCACCGCCGGATTGGAAAAATACCGTGCCGACTACGCCGCTTACTATGAGGCCTGCAAGCACGATAACTCGCCGGCGATGCGGGATCCGAACCCGACGGTCATCCTCATTCCCGGCATCGGCATGATCGCCTTCGGGAAGAACAAATCCGAATCCCGCGTCACGGCCGAGTTCTACAACTGCGCTGTCGAAGTCATGCGCGGAGCCGAAGCGATCAGCGAATACGCCTCCCTGCCGCAGCAGGAAGCCTTCGACATCGAATACTGGCTCCTCGAAGAAGCCAAACTCCAGCGCATGCCAGCCGAGAAAGAATTCGCCCGGGAAGTCGTCGTCGTCGTCGGGGCCGGCAGTGGCATCGGCAAAGAAGTGGCTCACCGCGTCGCCGCCGAAGGCGCGCATGTCGTTTGCGCCGACCTCAAGCTGGAAGCAGCGGAAGAAACGGCGAAGGAGCTCACCGACAAGTATGGACTGGGCATCGGCGTGGCCGGAACGGGCATTTCCAAATGCGGCCCCGCCATCGGTTTGGCCGCCAACATCACGAATCGCGAAAGCGTGCAGGAACTTTACCGCCAGGTCGTTCTGGCCTACGGCGGCATCGACCGCGTCATCGTCACGGCCGGGATTTTCGTTCCCCCCAGCAAGGCGGGCGAAGTCACCGACGAGCAATGGCAGCTCACCTTCGACATCAACGTCCGCGGCCTCCACATCGTGGCCAAGGAAGGGGAAGCGATCTGGAAAAAACAAGGTCTGTGCGGCTCGCTCGTTCTCACCACCTCGGTCAATGCCGTCGTTTCCAAAAAAGGCAGCCTAGCCTACGACTGCTCGAAGGCGGCGGCGAACCACCTCGTGCGCGAACTCGCCGTCGAGCTCTCCCCGCTCGTGCGCGTCAATGCCCTCGCCCCCGCCACCGTGGTCAAAGGCAGTGCGATGTTTCCCCGCGACCGCGTCATCGCCTCGCTCACGAAATACGACATCGCGCATGACGAGAGCGAAGACACCGAGTCGCTGCGCAACAAGCTCGCCGAGTTCTACGCCCAGCGCACCCTGACCAAAGCCCCGATCACCCCGGCGGACCAGGCGGAGGGTGCCTATGTGCTGGCCAGCGACCGCCTCAGCAAGACGACCGGCCAGGTGCTGAGCGTCGACGGAGGACTTCACGAGGCCTTCCTTCGTTAAGTGCCATTGCTCACAGGATTCACCACCGGTCGCTCGCTGTTTTGGCGGGCGACCGGTTTTTTTATCGGCACGCAAGCTCTCTGAAGTCCTTATTTATTCAGAAATCTTAAATAAAACGATTTTTTCCGTGAAAAGGTCTTTACACAGCGGAGTTCCCCGCTAATATCCCGCGCCCTCAACCAAGATTTCAGCATGAAAGTACTTTCCTCACTCGGATCCGCCAAACGTCGCCACGCAGATTGCCAAGTTGTCAAACGCAACGGCACCCTCTACGTCATCAACAAAACCGACCCGCGCTTCAAAGCCCGTCAAGGCGCGACCAAAGGCACCCGCCTCTCCAAAAAAGGCGTGAAGTGAAGCGTGACTCACGCCGATCAATTTCTGAAAGCAGCTCTGCGGGGCTGCTTTTTTTGTGCGCCGTTCGCGCATAACGGGTTCCGCCGAGGTCTTTCTCGAAAGGGGGCCGAGGGGCGGGACGTAAGTTCATGTGACTGATTTTCCAGAAATCCGGTCTTGTAAGTGCAAGATGAATGATGATTTGAGACAGCCGGGGCGTGGGGGAGGGCGCATCCTCGCCTTTTTTCTCGGGCTGAGCCTGTTCATGGCCGTCTGCGCGGGCTGTGTCTACTTTTTCTTCGCCAAGCCGATGGTCGAGATGAACCCGCTGGAGAGAGTGGCGGAGGCTCTCGGGAAGGTCACGCAAGGGCAGGGGCGGGTGAGTGGCTCGAGCGTGGTATTGGAAAGCTCGAAGACGCGCGAGCTGGCCGTCATCCAGCGCAAGACGCAGTCCGTGGTCAAATACGAAACGAAGTGGTTCAAATCGACGAAAACCCTCGTCGTGCGCGGCGAGTTCCTCGTCAAAGTGGGCTTTGATCTGAGCGATTTTGAAGGTTTCGAGCTCAGTGGCGGGAAAGTGGTTGGGAAATGGCCGGAAGCCGAGATTCTGAGCGTGGAATTCCTCGATTACGAAATTCTCTACAGCGACGAGGGCTTGATTAACAAAGTGCAGGACGCCGATCACGAAGCGGTCGTCAATTTGCTGAAAAAACAGGCGCGCCAGGACGCCGAGGAAAGCCGCGACGTGCTCCGTGAAGCGGAAGAGCTCGTCAAACAACGCCTCGAAGACCTCTCCGGCCAGGAAGTCGAGCTCCAGCAGGGCGGATGAGTCCCACCGATTTTGCGAAGCGGGACTCGACCTGAGAGGAAAGTTCGCTTAGGCTGGGTCGGATGATTGGGAACAAGATCGATCGTTATCTCACGAGGCAAATTCTCGGCAGCACCTTGTTTTCGGTGATCGTTCTCTCGCTGGTGCTGGTTTTGGGAAATGTCTTCAAGGAGATCCGCGAAATGCTGGTCGAAAAGGGGGCTCCCATCGAGATTTTAGGTGAGTTCGTCCTCCTCGTGCTGCCTTTTTCCCTGATGTATACCATTCCGTGGGGCTTTTTGGCGGCCGTTCTCCTGGTTTTTGGCCGACTCTCGGCCGATCAGGAAATCGTGAGCTTCCGGGGGGCGGGATACGGGCTCTGTCGCATCGCCCTGCCGGTCGTCGTGCTGGGCTTGTTTTTCTCGGGCATCTGTCTCTATCTCAACGGCAGTCTCGGACCGCGCTCGAAACACGCGCAGCGGGACCTCATCTACCGCGTGCTCAAGGGCGATCCACTCAAGTTGCTGGATCCCGGCGTGGTGCAGTCGCGCCTCAAGGATCAGAAAATCTACATTGAGCGACGCGAGGGATCGGTGCTCCGGGGTTTTCACGCTTACCAACTGGCGGGAGAAGGGCATGAGGCGAAACCAGTGGGCTACGTTTACGCCGACAAAGTGGATCTCGTGAACGACGTCGAGAACGAGCGCCTGCACTTGCGTTTGGAAAAAGCCTACGGCGAGGGGTACGAGGAAAGTGGAAAAATCAACCAGCTCTTCACGAACGAGGCCGAGCCCTGGTTGGCGGACTATTCCGACACGCGCGTGCGGGTCAAGAAGGCGAGCGCGATGGAAAACGACGAGATCGTCGCGGAACTCATGAGCGGGGAGCCGATTGAGGAGAAGCGGCGGGCTGATTTGAGTTTCGAGCTCGCCAACCGCTCGGCCTTCTCGCTGGCGCCACTGGCCTTGGGTTTTATCGCCATCCCTCTGGGCATCGGAGCCCGGCGGCGGGAGACTTCGGCGGGACTCTTTCTCAGTGTGCTTGTCGCCTTTCTCTACTTTTTCCTGCTCCTCATCGCTGATGAAATCAACGACGGAAGTTGGCTCCCCATGGTCTTGCTCTGGACTCCGAATGTCCTCTGCCTCGTCCTGGGGATCGTGATGCTGCGTCGCTCCAGCCGACACGCCTGACCGCCCCGCCATGGACCATCCGATCAAAAGAAAAATCCGCGCCTTCTTCCGCAAGGTCGTCGCTTTTTTCACCGAGGACGCCCTGAACCCACTGCCCATTCGCCGCACCCTCGCCCATTACTCCCCGGCCAAGGCGCGCGCCGATTTTCGGGCCTCGCTCAATGTCGTCATGCTCACCGTTCCGCAGGGCATGGCTTACGCGGCGATCGCCGAGTTACCGATCGTTTTCGGTATCGTCTGCTCGGCGGTGGCCTCCCTGGTCGCTCCCCTGTTTGCGAGCTCGAAGTATACCTGTCTCGGGCCGACCAACGCCACGGCCCTCATGGTTTACACGACAATGGCCGGCCTGCACCATCTCAGCGCCTATGAACGGCTAGGGCTCATGCCCATGCTCGTGCTCATGATCGGGGCGATCTGCTTTATCGGCGCTCTCATCAAGGTCGCCGACCTCCTGCAATTCATCAGCCACAGCGTGCTCGTGGGCTACATCACGGGCGCGGCCTACCTCATCATTGCGAGCCAATTGAAGCACCTTTTCGGCGTCGCGGAAGGTTTTCAATCCAACGGCACCTTCGTCGGCACGGCTAATGTCCTGCTCAGCCGGGCGGGGGACTTCGACTGGGCTTTGTGCGCCTTCGGCATCGGCACTCTGCTCGTTTATCTCGTCTTACAACGCTATTTAAAAGGCTGGCCGGTCTTCGCCCTCGTTCTCGTCCTGGCCTCGCTTCTGGGCGTCACCCTCACCCGGCTCTCTCCGGCCTGGGCGGAATCCCTGGTCTTTTTTGAACCCTTCGCCATCGCCGATCTCGCCCCTCGCGCGCCCGAACTCCTGTCGCAAGGATTCTTCCACACACTCTCGCTTCTTCTCGCACCAGCCTTCGCCGTGGCCTTCCTCGCCTCCCTCGAAAACTCCGTCATGGCCAAATCCCTCGCCGCCCGCACTGGGGGCCGACCCGATGTCAACCAGGACATGCTCGCCGTCGGCATGGCAAACCTCGCTTGCGCCTGCACCGCCGCCATGCCCGCCTCCGGATCGCTCACCCGCTCGGCCCTGAATTTTGAATCCGGCGCGCGCACAGGCGTGGCTTCCCTGATGACGGGAGCCCTGTGTGTTATAGCGACAGCCTTGCTCGCCGGCCTTCCCTTGATCAGTTCCTGGCAAAACCCGGTCGCCTACGTCCCGAAGGTCGCCC
>JBNNED010000220.1:0-3465 GCA_050285825.1 Verrucomicrobiales bacterium
CGTAAAGGCGGAAGTAGTTTTGAATGGTGATGGTGGCGTAGGTCTGGTTCTCGCGTTCGACTTCCACGCCTTCCTTCGCTTCGACTGCCTGGTGGAGGCCGTCGGACCAGCGGCGACCCGCCATTTCCCGGCCGGTGTTCTCGTCAACGATGATGACTTTGCCGTCCTTGACGACGTATTCGACGTCTTTTTCGTAAATGCAGTAGGCTTTGAGGAGCTGGGAAATGGAGTGGACGCGCTCGCCCTGCTGATCCATGGCCGCTTGCGCTTCTTCCTTGGCCTGCTTGCGCGCTTCGTCGTCGAGATCGAGATTGGCGTCGATGTCCGCGAACTTTCCGGCGAGGTCCGGAATGACGAAGGCCTCGGGATCGTCCGGAGAAAGCAGCTCGCGCCCGTTTTCCATGAGGTCGGCGTCGCGGCTTTTTTCATCGATGGTGAAGAAAAGTTCTTCTTTGAGGGCGAAAAGTTCCTTTTTCTGCGCGTCCTGGTAGAAGGAAAGCTCGGTTTTCTCGATGAGGCGCCGCGTGTCGGGATCCTCCATGAAGCGCATGAGCTGGCGGTTGCGCGGCTGGCCCAGCTTGACCTTGAAGAGCGCGCGACCGGCTGTTTCTTCGTCGCCTTCCTCCAGGGCTTTTTTCGCCTCGGCGGCCAACTCGTTGCAGAGGTGGTTCTGCTTTTTCACGAGCTGCTCGATCAGCGGCTTGTAGCGGGCGTATTGCTGGGTGTTGGAAACGACGGAAGGGCCGGAAATGATGAGCGGCGTGCGCGCTTCATCAATGAGAATGGAGTCCACCTCGTCAATGATGGCGAAGTAGTGCCCGCGCTGGACCTGCTGGTCGGTGGAAAAGGCCATCCCGTTGTCCCGCAGATAGTCGAAACCGAATTCCGCGTTCGTCCCGTAAGTGATGTCGCAGCCATACTGCGCCCCGCGCGTCGTCGGATCCTGATCGTTCTGAATGCAGCCCACGCTGAGACCGAGGAACTGATAGAGCGCGCCCATCCACTCGGAGTCCCGTTTGGCGAGGTAGTCGTTCACCGTCACCACATGGACGCCAAGGCCCGTGAGCGCGTTGAGGAAGACCGGCAGCGTGCCCACCAGCGTCTTACCCTCACCGGTTTGCATCTCCGCGATCATCCCGCGGTGCAGGGCGATCCCGCCAATGAGCTGCACATCGAAGTGAACCATCTCCCAAGTCATTTCCTGGCCGGAAACGCTGATGGTCTGACCGCAGAGACGGCGCGCCCCGTTTTTGACCACGGCGTAGGCTTCCGGCAGGATGTTATCGAGATAACGGGCCCGCAGCCCGAAGAAATCATCCTCGATCTCCGCGAAAGCCTCCTTGGCCGCCGCGATCGACTCCGCCGTGGCTTCAACGGCTGGAAGATTGGGAAATTCCTCCTTCAGCGAGGCAAAACGCTCGGCGAAAACACCCGCGACCTCCTCCAGCGTGGCCTGATCGGCCCGGGCGAGCGCATTATTTGTCGGCGCCTCGATCGGGAGAAAGCGGTGGAGGTAGCTCTGCCACGTGGCGACCTTGCCCCGGACGTCTTCCAGCGAAAGCTGTTGGTAGTCTTCTTCCAACTGGTTGATTTTCGCCACAATCGGGCGGGTGCGCTTGATTTCGCGTTGGTTTTTCGAGCCAACGATTTTATTCAGGGTCCACTTAAGCATCGCAAAAAAGGTAGTTTCAGGTGTCTGAGTCGGGAACCCATACACTTGTCCGGCCACTCACGCAACGCCTAGTACCAAGGAAATTTAGCATCGCCAAAAAAGAAGCGGAAAAATGCTGAGAAAATCCTTGCATTTCGGTCGGAACTCACTAGGTTGCGCGCCCCATGGCTCGTACAGCAGGTAAAGCAAAAACACGTAAGGCCGTCGCCAAGCGCTTCAAAGTGACTGGTTCAGGTAAGGTATTGCGTCGTAAACAAGGGAAACGCCACATTCTTCAGAAGAAGAACCGGAAGCGGAAACGCAATCTCGGTAAGGCCACCCTCGTCTCCGACGCTGATCTGAAGAGCGTGAAGAGAAATCTTCTCCTCCGCTAAGCACGGCCCCAGCCACCGCCCGCTAATCGGGCGGCCTCCATCACACCCGTCCGGAAATCGGATGAACGAGCGAACGGGGTGTGGGGAGTGAAGGAAAAACAACTGTTCGTTCACTGAAAAAGACAAATGCCAAGAGCAACCAATAACCCGGCCAGCCGGAAACGTCGTAAACGCGTGTTACACCGCGCCAAAGGCTTCCGCGGATTCCGTTCCAAACTGTTCCGCTACGCCAAAGACGCCGTCTACAAGGCCCGCCAATACGAATACCGTGACCGTAAGAAGCGTAAAGGTCAGTTCCGTCGCCTCTGGATCCAGCGGATTTCCGCTGCCGTCCGCAACCGCGACCTGACCTACAGCCGCTTCATCGAAGGCCTCAAAGCCGCTGAAATCGAGATGGACCGCAAAGTCCTCGCCGATCTCGCCGTGCACGATGCCGCCGCCTTTGACGCCATCGTGGCCCAAGCCAAAGCGGCCCTCGACAAGAAGTCCGCCTAAGGCGCGCTTCCACCACGATTAACCAACCGTCCGGGTTCAGCCCGGACGGTTTTTTCATGCCGCCCCCTCAAGAACATCGGCATCCCGCCCCTCAAGGAGCGTAGCGTCCCGCCTGCGAACTCGAGAAGTTCATGCAACAACGGCGTCCCGCCTGTGCGAAAGTTCTTCTCGTTCTCGTTTACAGCTCTTAGCTTCACACAAGCACAGAACATGCGGATGGAAATACAATGACCAAACCGGTAGCTCCACCACCTGCACACAGAACCCTTTTGCTTTACGAGCGAACAAATACGATCTTGAAAGCAATCGCTGCCTTGGCGCTTGTTTATATCGCGATCAGGTCGATGTTCTCGGGTTTTTCTTCCCTCGGATATCGAAGTTCCAGTGCCTTTCTTATGGTTTTTCTGGCCATCGGCCTGTTTCGGTATTCTCGCCGCTTTCACTTCGGGGTTTTTATCTGGATGGGAATCACTATTCTCGTCCATACCTTATTAATGAAGCGCGCTTTGGCCCAGCCCGTCTTACTCAGCTCGGCGATCCCGGCACGGCCTTGGCTTGATTTCGGGATTGGCCTCATTCCTCACATCCTTGCCATGACATGCGCGCTAGCCTTGTGTGTGAGAGCCCTCCACCGTCATCCAAAACCCGCATCAGCCGCATGGTAAAAACGAGACCACAGGAGCGCAAGCCGAGAACTCGTTACTGGGCCGGGTGGGGAGGGACGGCCTTGACCCATTACCTCAGCATCGGAGCCTATGTCATCTCGTGGCAGCTCAACCAGCAAGAAACCCGCTTGTCCACCGCGCTCTTCTTCATAGGGCTTCTCACTTGGATGATCCACCTGGGCCTCATATTCTACTTTCGGGAACGTAGTCCGACTCTCACCCGCCTGAGCCTCTTTCTGGTCACCACGACCCTGCTGTT
>JBNNED010000221.1:0-3532 GCA_050285825.1 Verrucomicrobiales bacterium
CGGAAAAGCCCTGCAAGCGGCGGACGTCGTGTACGTCTCTGCAATCTACCCCGCGAGCGAAGATCCCATTGAGGGCGTCACGGGCGACACCATCGTGCAAGCCGCGAAAAAACACGGGCACAAACGCGTTTACCATCTCCCCGACCAGCAGATCGCCCATCACCGCCTCGGCAACGACCTGCAGGAAGGCGACCTCGTCCTAACTCTGGGCGCGGGCAACATCCACGAAGTCGGGAAAAAAATCGTGCGCGACCTCAAAACGCTGGAGGAAATGCGCGCCCAGACCGGAGTCGAAGCCCTCAAACTTTACGAGCCAATGCGCCGCCACACCACCATCCTCGTCGGTGGCCCCGCTCAGTTTTGGATCGAGCCCTCCACCTTCGAGGGCTTCGCCAAAGCCGTTACTTATTGCAAAGAACGCGGCATTCCCGTGCGGGTCATCGGGCGGGGATCGAACCTCCTCGTGCGCGATGGCGGCATCCGCGGAGCCGTCATCCACCCGAGCGGCGGCGAGTTCAACGAGATCCGCGTGGAAGGCCAGCGCATCATTGCGGGCGCGGGCGTCCGCTTCAAAAAAATCGCGCACACCGCGCTGACGGCCGGTCTGGGTGGCTTCGAGTGGATGGAAGGTATTCCCGGCAACCTCGGCGGCGGCCTCCGCATGAACGCCGGTGCCATGGGCAGCGAGACCTTCGACCAACTCGTCGAGCTCACCCTCCTTGATGAAAACGGGGAGATAGTCACCCGCCAGCGCGATGAAATCACCGCGCACTACCGCAACACCCCGGAACTCCGCCGCAACTACGCCCTCCAAGCGACCCTGCAGGGCCAAGTGGCCGACAGCGACGAAATCACGCGGGGCCTTGAGGAATCCAAGCACAAGCGCCGCACGAGTCAGCCGCTCGCGGCCAGCGCGGGTTGCATTTTCAAAAACCCGGAGGGCATCGGGGCCGGTCAGCTCGTCGACGAACTCGGTCTCAAAAACACCCTCGTCGGCAAAGCCCAGGTCTCGGAAGAACACGGGAATTTCATCGTCAACCGCCGGGGCGCGACCGCCCGCGAAGTCCTAGATCTCATCGAGCACATCAAAGCGACCGCTCGGGCCGAACGCGGAATCGAACTCGATACCGAAGTCCAGATTCTCGGCGAGGACGAGCACACTTTTTAAACCTCACTCCTCGTTCCAGCCCTGGCCCTGGATGACCTGGGGGTTTTCCGAGGTGAAGCTGTTGAAGCGCTCGGGGACTTCCATCGTGCGGAGAATCTCGCGCAGGGCTTCATCGACGCCCCAGAGCGGGAATTGCTCTTTTTCGGCGCGCAATTTGTAATTGTGCAGGTGCTGGTAGGCGACGACCGGGCTGGCGAAGACTTCGTCGAGCTGCGGACGGTTTTTTTCCGGCACCCCCGGCTGGTGGCTGAGCGCCCAGTAAATCGCGGCAAAGGTGGGGATGTCGAGCTGGCTGCGGTCATCGAGCACATACTCGCGGGCGTAGGACAGGGCCTTGGCCTCCTCTTCCGGCACGCGGGCGAGGCTGTAGATGAAGCTGCGGCGGTAAACTTTATTTTCACTGAGCCCGACCGCTTTCTCCCAGGCCTCGGCGGAGCGGCGGTAGTCAGGGATTTTGAAAGGCGAGGACCAGAGGCGTCCGAGATCCGCCCAGAGATCGGGATCGTCCGGGTTGGCCTTCGCTCCCTGCCGCAGAAATTCGTCGCCTTGCTCGATGAATTCCTTTTCCATGACCCGGCGCTGCACGGATTTGAGCTTGCGGTCGTTTTTGGCGTCGGCGGCCGCATTGTAGGCCAGATGCCAGCCGCCGGATTGCCAGTAGTAGAGGTTGTGGGGATCGAGCGAGGTGCAGGTCTGGTATGCTTTCTTCAGGTCATACCACTCCTGATTCTCGAAATGCCCGTGCGCTTCGAGGTGGGTCAGGGTCGCCACCACCGAGCGCAAACCACCGAGGACGCCCGCGAAACTCGACTGCTTCAGGTCGTTATAAACCCCGAGACTGAGGCCGGGCGACATGATGTGGCGTTCGGTCAGCTCCTCCGCGTAGCGTTTTTCATAGGGCTGCTTCGCCAGCCCCGCGAGGATGATGACGATGAGAACGACGATGAGTTTCTTAAACATGGCGGATCAAAATTCCTTGTCCGAAAAAACGAACCACGAGAGCACGACGTAGATGCCGACGTAGAAAAAGCTCAGTCCGGCGATTTTCCCGACGTCATCAAGGACGATGTTCTCGACGCGCGCCGCGCCGTCCGCGATGGCCTCGAAGAGCTTGAAGTTCGGGAAAGCGAGCGCGAGCACGCTGCTGAGGACCTTCGTGACCATGCTGGAGGACTCCTCCCAGACGCTGCGGGCCCCCGCCTGCGCCGCACCGATGATCCAGACCATGGTGCTGGTGGCGATGGTGAAGAGCGTGGACGAAGAGAAGGTCGAGATGAGCAAGGCCACGCCGGCGAGGACCGTCGCTTTCAGGAAATGGGCGAAGACTCCGGCTTGCAAAGTCCAGCTCACCCCTTGCTCCCGCACGCCGGCCATGAAGCGGGCGATGTCTTCCTCACTGTAGCCATTCTGGGCCAGGATGGGGCGAATCTCCGTCATGACACTCTGCGTCCGGAAATAGAGCGTCGCCATCAGGAGCACATCCATGACGAGCATGGAAATGAAGATCACCGCGATGACCCCCAGCAGCTTGCCGACGAGGTAATCGAGGCGCGGAACGGGCTTACAGAGAATGGTATAGAGCGTGCGGTCCTCGATGTCACGGGGGATGAGTAGCGCCGTTGAGACAATGCCGAAAAGGCAGCCAAAAAGCATCATCGTGCCCAGGCAGATCGTTTTATGATAGCGCAGCTCGGCCACGGCGGAGTTCGCCTCCGGGCCCTCGTAGTAGGGCAGGTCGAAGAACTGCAGGGCGATGAAGGCAAGGGCGATCGGCGCCAGAAAGTAAAAAATCTTCATGCGCACCAGCTGGGTGAAGGTGCTGCGGGCGATCACCAGCACGCGGGCCGGGGAAAAGAAGCGGGTCTTTTTCTTTTTTTCGTTCATGCGTCAGTCCAGTTGAATTTCCTCGTGATCCCGCTTGATGTCGAGATCGCGGTTCACCGTCTCTTTCAGGAAGAGCTTCTCCAAAGTCGTGCGCGGGTGCCCGTCGGAAACCCACTCCGTGCCATGCGTCACCTCGACGAGCGACTTGATCTGGGCGACGAGCTCCGGCCCGGCGTTTTCGAGCACGATTTCCGTCCGTTCCTCCAGAGAAATCAGCTCGTCCAGTCGGCCTTCCTTCACCAGGCGACCCTCGAAGATGATCCCGACCTGGTCACAGATTTCCTGCACCTGCTCCAGCAAGTGCGAGCAGAGAAAGACCGTGATGCCGCGTTCTTTCAGCTTCAAAATCAAGTCGCGGATTTCGCGGGAACCGACTGGGTCCACGCCCGCCGTCGGCTCATCCAAAATGACGAGGCGCGGATCCTGCACGATGGCTTGGGCGAGCCCGATGCGCTGTAACATCCCCTTGGAATAGCCGCC
>JBNNED010000222.1:0-2944 GCA_050285825.1 Verrucomicrobiales bacterium
TATCTCAAAGCAGTCTATCCGCTACATGCGCAGGCTCGCTCGTGAGTGTGTCTGTGACGATCCCATGGAGTTCATGGGGAACAAGTATACCGATTGGGGGAATGAGCAAGAGCCTGCGGCACGCGCATTATTCCAAAAAAAGAAGGGAATCCCCGTCACTGAAGTTGGATTCGTAGGACGGGGCGATGGCGCTCCCATTGGTTGCTCTCCTGATGGTTTGATCGCTGATGCCAATGGTAACTGGCTCGGAGGGCTGGAAATCAAATGCCCTCAAGTCGATACCCATGTGGACTACCTTCTCGAAGGAGTGCTGCCGACCGATTACAAGCTTCAGGTGCACGGATCTATGGCGGTGACTGGCCTGCCATACTGGTATTTTATGAGCTACTTCCCGGGGCTGAACCCACTCATCATCAAGGTCGAGCGTGATTCATTCACAGAGACAGTGAGCGAGGCTCTAGATCAATTCGTCACCGACTACGCTCCTGAGCGTGAGCGTGTGCTGGCTGCCATCCTTCCAGCTAGAGAGGAGAGCATCATCTGATGAGTGTTTTGAGCGATAAAACAAAAATCGAGTGGTGTGATTACACCTTCAATCCTTGGACAGGCTGCACGAAGGTGAGTCCGGCCTGTGCGAATTGTTACGCGGAGTCCTGGGCGAAGCGCAGCGGGCTTGTGAAGTGGGGTAAGGGACAGCCGAGGCGGCGGACGGCGGAGGCGAATTGGAGGAAGCCTTTGAAGTGGAACAAGGAGGCCGAAGAGGCTGGCGATCGTCCGAAGGTGTTTTGTGCGTCGCTGGCCGATTGGCTTGATGACGAGGTGCCCATTGGCTGGCTGGTGGATTTGCTTTGCCTGATCCGCCGAACTCCTCATCTCGATTGGTTGCTTTTGACGAAGCGGCCGGAGAATTGGATAGAACGTATCGGGAAGGCTCGGTGTAGCAAGGAGGGGTTCGAAGAGAGCGGCTTGTGGCTTTGGCTGGATGAGTGGCTTGACGGGGAGCCTCCTGCCAATGTGTGGGTTGGCACCACGGTGGAGAGTCAGGAGATGGCAGAGGCGCGGATCCCCGAGTTGGTCGAGATCCCGGCACGGGTGCGGTTTTTGAGCTGCGAGCCGTTGTTGGAGCGGTTGGATTTGTGGGGTTGGATTTGTGAGCCGATTGTTCCGCTGGTGGATTGGGTGATCGTGGGCGGGGAGAGCGGGCCGGGGTGCCGGGAGTTCCGGCCGGAATGGGCGAGGTCGATCCAAGCGCAGTGCGAAGCGGCGGAGGTGCCGTTTTTCTTCAAGCAGATGGGCGGGGTGCGCAAGCCGTTCGCTCCGATCCCTGACGATCTGATGGTGCGGGAGTTTCCGCAAGTAGAGGGGGGGCGGCATGAGTGAGGGAGAGAAAGAGTGCCCGGCAGAATACGCTGCGCGATTGCTGAGAGAAGCGACGGAGGCGGTCAAACGGAATCACGTTGTCCTGAAAGGCTTGAGAACCGCCAAGAAAAACGCGCAGGATGCAGGTCGGAAGAAGCAGGAAAAAGGCATCAGCGATCTGATGGACGCGTCGCTGGATGTGCATTCCCACCTTATCAAGGTCGAGAAAGAGCGACATGAGGTCGCACAGCTCTTGCTGCACATGATCGGGAAACAGGAAGGAGGGGCAGCATGAACGGTCTCTTTTTTGGCGCGGCTCTCGTGTTCGCATTCATGTTTGGCTACGCTCGGGCTCACCACGTCATCGCGACTGAGTGCAAAAAACTCGGGAAGTTCTACGTCAACGACGAGGTTTTCGAGTGTGTCAAAATCACATCCGAGAAGACGAAAGGAGGCCAGCAATGAACCAACTGGCATTCTACCTCAAATGCACGCCGCCAACGGCCACGGCCCAGCAGAAGGGCGAACGTATTGTGAGCAAGGGCGGCAAATCCTTCGTCGTGCATTACAAAAAGAAACCATTGGTCGAGGCCGAAGAGCTATTCAAGGGATTGCTAAGGCCACACTGCCCAAAGTCCCCGATCACGGGGCCGGTGCAAGCTGAGATCGAATGGGTCTTCCCGTGGAGGGCGAGCGAGAAAAAGAGCGTGATGCGGGAATTCGAGCGCATTCCGAAAGACACCTACCCGGACACCGACAACAGCAACAAGCTGCTGCTCGATGTGATGGAGTTGATGGGCTTCTTTACCAACGACTCTCAAATCTTCGACAACCATCCCAAAAAATTCTGGGGAGACCATCCAGGCATCTATGTGCAGTTGAAATGGGGGGTAGCAATTGAAGGAGGCTGGAAGAGACGCAGAGAGGGGGTGTTGCTCTGATGGCTGATCTTCCTTACATGAAATTCTTCCCAACGGACTGGCTGGCCGATTGCTCTGTGCTGTCGCTTGCTGCCAAAGGCGCATGGCAAACACTGCTCTGCAAAATGTGGCATCCCAGCCACCAAGGACAACTCACACTCCCACTCCCCGCGATGGCACGTTTGCTAGGGGCGACGCCCGACGAGGCTGAGGCGGTGTTGTGCGAACTGTCCGACCTCAATATTGGCGAAATCGAACGAGACGGAGACAATTATACAGTCATCTCACGCCGCATGGTCAAGGACTGGGAAGCAACGAGCAATGCAAAAGCAGACGTGTCAGAAGCACGCAGCAAGGCCGCGAAAGCCCGATGGGAAAAGGAAAAGAAGAGCAAGCGTGATGCACGTGGAATGCAAAAGGAATGCACAAGCAATGCAAACAAGGATGCAAAAACCATGCAAAACGATGCAATACCAGAAGCCAGAAGCCAGAGTCCAGATAAGGGTTCATCAATCAACGCGCGAGGCTCGTCGCCGCCGAGTTTGGAGGAGGCTCAGAAAGCAGCCCGATCATCTCCAAGCCTGATTGCGCCGGAAGTGGTGGAGGCGTGGCACGATGACCGCACCCGCCTCGGGTGGGTTGTCGCGAAAGGAGAGTATGCCCAC
>JBNNED010000223.1:0-11066 GCA_050285825.1 Verrucomicrobiales bacterium
CCTCTCCCAGCCGCTCTGCGGAGCCTCGCGCCCGGGTCATTTCGACGGCGTCCTCACGGTGGTGCTCAAGCTTTTCCTCCTGAGCCGGGCGACTCATGCCGTCTTCGGGGAGAAGGACTTTCAGCAACTGGCTCTCATCCGCCGCATGGTGCGTGATCTCAATGTGCCGGTCGAAATCATCGCGGGAGAGACCGTGCGCGAAGCAGATGGCCTCGCGCTCTCGTCCCGCAACATCCGGTTGAGTGAAGTTCATCGCGCCGATGCCCTGCGCCTTTCGCAGTCGCTGCGAGCCGCCCGCGAGCGGGTGGAGGCGGGAGAACGGGAGGCGGATGCCTTGCTGGCGGAGGCGCGGCAAGTTCTTGAGACGGAGTCGCTTCCAGACTTCCGCATCGATTATCTCGAGCTGCGTGATGCCGAGACTTTGGCGGAAATCGTGCGTTTGGAGCGACCTGCGGTGCTGGCGGTGGCCTGTTTTTACGGCGAGGTGCGCTTGATCGATAACATCGTGTTGCGAGCGCCGGAAGCGTGATTTTTTTCAGAGATGAGTGACTTTTTAGTGATTGGATCGGGCATCGCGGGGCTTTCCTTCGCGATCAAGGCGGCGGAGCACGGCAAGGTGACGGTGCTCACGAAGGGAAAAATGATCAACTCCAACACGGCCTGGGCGCAGGGTGGAATCTGCGCCGTTTTGCCGGAAGGGCTGCGCGAAAAAGGTGACAGCTGCGCGAAACACGTCGCCGACACCCTGGATGCCGGGGCCGGACTTTGTAAAAGAGAAGCCGTCGAGGCCATCGTCGCGGAAGGCGCGGAGGCCATCGAGGAACTGGTCGCGTGGGGGACTGATTTCGACCGCGAAGAGACGGACCCGGTCCGTTTTTCGCTCGGGAAGGAAGGTGGTCACACCAAACGCCGCATTCTCCACGCCAAAGACACCACGGGGCGCGAAATCGCCACCTCCCTCATCGAAACTGCCCGCCGCACGCCTAATCTCACCATTCTTGAAGACCATTTCGCCGTCGATCTCATTACCACTGGCAAGCTCGGCTCGGTGACGGAAGACCGCGTGGTGGGGGCTTACGTACTGAATGTCGTGAGTGGCGAGGTCGAAGTCCTGCGCTCGGATCGCGTTGTGCTGGCCACGGGTGGCTCGGGAAAAACCTACCTCTACACCACCAATCCGGACTCGGCGACGGGCGACGGGCTGGCCATGGCCTGGCGCGCGGGGGCGACGATTGCGAACATGGAGTTCATGCAATTCCACCCGACCTGCTTTTACAACCCCGCCGCCGTCGGCCCCGAAGCCCGCTCCTTCCTCATCTCTGAAGCGGTGCGGGGTGAAGGCGCGATTTTGGTGAACGAACAAGGTCACCAGTTTGTGAAAGATCACGATCCCCGGGGCTCGCTGGCTCCCCGCGACATCGTGGCCCGCGCCATCGACTCCGAACTCAAGCGCACCGGCGCGCCCTGCGTTTTTCTCGACGTCTCCCCGCTCGGCGCGGAGTTTCAGGAACGCTTCCCTTTCATCTGCCGCACTTTGGAAGAATACGGCCACGATGCCGCCCAAAAACCCCGCATCCCCGTCGTTCCCGCCGCCCATTACCAATGCGGGGGCGTCGCCACCGACCTCCACGGAAAAACGACCATCCGAGGGCTCTTCGCCATCGGAGAGGTCGCCTGTACCGGCCTGCACGGCGCGAACCGCCTCGCTTCCAACTCCCTCCTCGAAGGAAATGTCATGGCCCGCCGCGCCCTCGCCGAGATCATGCGCCTTTATCCGCCGGGAAAAACGCCCCTCACCGAACCGGAAATCCCCGCTTGGGAGTCGGGCGACGCCACCCCGCCGGATGAAATGGTCAATATTTACCATAACTGGGACGAGCTGCGCCGCACGATGCAGGACTACGTCTCGATCGTTCGCACCGACAATCGCCTCAAACGCGCGGCGACCCGCTTGCGGAACCTGAAAAAAGAAGTGCGCGAATTTTACTGGGGTCACCACGTTACCCCCGACATTCTCGAGCTCCGCAACCTCGTCACCACCGCCTCGCTCATCATCGATTCCGCCATCCGCCGCAAGGAATCGCGCGGCTCCCACCACACCCTCGACTACCCCGAAAAACGTGAACGCTTTGAGCGTGACACGCTGCTGAGGAGATTCTGATACCAATGAGCGAAACTAGCTGGTAGAATGGCTGAGTCGGTTTTCGAGGAAAATCAAGGCGTGAGGCGCGCGTGGTGCGTGCACCACAAGCAACGAACAACGCCGATTTTACCGAAAAACGACCAGCGTCTTCAGAAAATGCGCAGCCTGACATACACAGAAGTTGAAACACTCCATTCTACCAGATCGTTTTGCGAATTGGTATAACATCGTTCATGAATCCGATTCTGAGGCGATGTCATCGCGCTTTGCTGCGCGCGTGCATCTTCGTCGCGCTGCTTGGCTTTGTGCTGATGTTTTGGCGTCAGGAATCATGGATGCTGGACCTGGGCGCGGCCCTGGCGCTGGGAGCCGGAGCACTGAGTATCATCCCCTTGTTCTATTTTTCCTCCCAAGTGGCGTTCCGCGATCAAGAAGGTGACGAAAAAGCGGAGAAAGAGGAGTGAGGGGCGGTCGCAAGGTGATCGATCAAGGGGAGTCATCTTTACTTCGGATGATGAGCTGAAATGCGAGGCGGCGCTCTTTTTACTTGACCTCTTTACGAGCTCACCCAAAATGCTTCAGTAATGAAAAACCCTCAGGCGTTTTCCGTACCCTTCCATTCGTTGCTGCTGATGTCTCTCATGGCTTCGGCTGCGCCTTTGTCCGCTGCGACCATTGTTTATTACGATATTCCGACGACTGGCACCACGAATGCCGTGACTGAGAATGACCCTTATGTCAGTGCGACCAGTATTACCAAAGGGGCGGGTGATTTTACGGTGTCCACCTCTTCTGGCACCGCATTCCTTCAATACAGTGCTTCTGCGGCGGATTTGAGTGGTGCGATCTCAGGAAATGACTATCTCGAGTTCAGCATAACGGTGCCCTCGACGAGCATTCTGGATCTGGATAGTATCGCCCTGACGCACCGCGCGGAGGGGTCGGGTGGGTCCAATCCGGTGATTACCTCAAATTTGTCAGTCTTCATTTCCACGGATGGCTTTGCCACGGCTCCGCTAGCGGGGAATGAGATCGGTACGGCGACGACGACCAGTGCTTCTACGACAACGAACACTCTCTTGATCACCGACCCGATCTATCAGGCGGTTTCGGATGCCACCTTGACCTTCCGGATTTATGGATACGATGACAGTAATCGTTCCGGGGTGTATAATCGGCTCGATAACATCCGCGTCAATGGCACGGCAGTGCCGGAGCCTTCGTCCTTGCTGAGTGTCTTGGCCGGGCTGTCGGTGCCGCTTCTTCGGCGTCGACGTTTTTGAGGAACAGGCTTGGTCTTGCCACGCGGCCTTTCCGGGCTTATGGCTCGCGGCATGAATGGGTATTTGCGGGCGGCGATTTTTGATCTGGATGGCACTTTGGTCGACTCGGTGCGGGGCATTGCCTTGGCTGTGAATGGCGCTTTGGCTGATTTTTCCCTGCCCGCCCGCTCGCTGGCGGAGGTCGAGAGTTTTATCGGGCACGGTCTGCGGCGGACTTTGGCCTCGGCGGCTCCGGGCGACTTCGCGGAGCGCGATTTGGAGGCGCTGGAGGCGCGTTTCATGGAGATTTATCGTGAGCGCTGGGCGGAGGGAACGGAGGCTTTCGCGGGCGTGTGGGAGTGTTTGGAGGATTTGGCGGCGGCGGGAGTGTCCTTGGGCGTGCTTTCGAATAAAACGCACGAGTTCACGGTGGCGATCGTGGAAAAGCTTTTCCCGGGTATCTCTTTTCGGGAGGTCTGGGGGCAGCGGGAGGGCGTGGCGAAAAAGCCGGATCCCGCCGCTTTGTTGGCGATGGCGGAGGGCTGGGGAGTGGCGCCGGAAGAGGCGGCTTACGTGGGTGATTCGGGGGTGGATTTGGAGACGGCGCGGCGGGCCGGAATGCGACCGGTGATCGTGGATTGGGGTTACAATACGCCAGAGCTGCGGGAGGGGGAAAGGCTCGTGGGCGAGCTCGCGGAACTGCGTGGCTTGTTCGCTGGGAGCTGATTTTTTTTCGGGGCGATTGAATAGATCCGGGCGGGGACGGGTCACACAGGGTGAACTCAATACAAAGTTGTTATGAAAAAATTACTCGCCATTGCAGTTGCCCTGATCGCCGGAGGTTTTGCCCTTCCGAATCAAGCGGAGGCCGGAACGATCCGGATCGGTTACTCGACCGTTTACGTCTCGGGTCACGCTTCCTGTGGAACCCCGATTTACACCCGGAGGGTCTGTGTCGGGCATGACCGCTATCATCGTCCGATCTACCGCTACACCCGCCTGCCTTTGAGCCACCATCGCGGGCACATGAACCACCATCGTGGCCATCATCGCGGACATTATGATCGTCACCGTGGACACCATCGCGGTCACTGGGACCGTCACCGTGGGCATGACCGCGGCCACTGGGATCGCCATCGTGGCCATCACCGGGGACACGGCCACAGCAGCGTGCGGTTTCGCTTCTGAGCATGTTTAAAAAAATTCAAGAGGGGCTCTGCGGAGCCTCTTTTTTTGTGTCTTCTTTCGCTGACAAGCGGGAGAAATTGACGCACGCTGCGCCCATGCACCATCCTCAGTTCGACTTGCCGGACAGCGGTCATCACCGGGAGCACCACCGCGTGCAGCGCTCGGGCATGATCCGGGCGGCGGTCTTGGGGGCGAACGACGGGATTCTCTCGGTGGCGAGTTTGTTAATGGGGGTGGCGGCGGCGCAACCGGAGCGGGAGGCTCTCGTTCTGGCGGGGGTGGCGGGTCTGGCGGCGGGGGCTTTTTCCATGGCGGCGGGCGAGTATGTCTCGGTGAAGTCGCAGGCGGACATCGAGGAAGCGGATTTAAGGCTGGAAGAACAGGAGCTGGAAAATCATCCGGAGCGGGAAGAGGCGGAGCTCTCGGGGATTTATCAGGAACGGGGCTTGAGCAAGGCGCTGGCGGACGAAGTGGCGCGGGAAATGACCGCTCACGATGCTCTCGGGGCGCACGCTCGCGACGAAATCGGGATCACCGAGGAGCTGTCGGCGCGTCCGATCCAGGCGGCTTTGACCTCGGCTCTAACCTTCGCGGCGGGGGCCGCTCTGCCTCTGGTCACGGTGCTGGTGGTTGACCCGTCG
Organism: Verrucomicrobiales bacterium; assembly: GCA_050285825.1. Taxonomy (GTDB): domain Bacteria; phylum Verrucomicrobiota; class Verrucomicrobiia; order Verrucomicrobiales; family Akkermansiaceae; genus SW10. The sequence goes on from JBNNED010000223.1 coordinate 5,235, forward strand.
AGCCTGGTTTGGGTCTTGCCGCTGGTGACGATTTTTTCCCTGGCGGGCTTGGGAGCCGTTTCGGCGCGGGCGGGTGGGGCTTCCAAGCGGAAAGCAGCGTGCCGGGTGAGCGTCTGGGGCGTGATCGCACTCGGTTTGAGTGCGGCCATCGGCAAATTGCTCGGGGCCGGCATGCCCTGAACGTAATAGATTCAGAGTTTTTCTTTCGCCGCTTGGTAGGCTTTGTGGCCGGTGGAATCGCCGGGGATGAGGGGGGCTTCCGTGCCGGGAACTTGTCGGCGGAGGGCCTCGTAGACGGGCCGAACTTCGGAGGAGGTGGCGGGATCGAGGGGGAGGAGGTTGTGCCATTCGTGGGGGTCGCGGCGGTGGTCGTAGAGCTCCTCCGAGCCATCGTGGTAGCGGATGAGGCGGTGGTGACGGCTGCGCAGAGTGATGTTACCCGGGCCGAAGGAGGTGATGGCGGGGTGGGGCCAGTCGGCGGCGGGATCGTTGAGGAGGGGGCGCAGGGAACGTCCGTGCTGGGTGGGGTCGGCAGGGAGTCCGGCGAGATCAAGCAGGGTGGGGAAGAGGTCGATGAGTCCGGCGGGAGCGTCGCTGCGTTGGCGGGTGGGGAGACCGGGGCCGGCGATGATGAGGGGAACGCGGGTGCTGTCTTCCCAGAGGGTGCGCTTGGCCCAGTGGTTTTTCTCGCCCAGGTGGAAGCCATGATCTGAGAAAAGAACGATGAGGGTGTTGTCGCGGTGGGGAGATTCTGCGAGGGCGTCGAGGAGGCGTCCGACTTGATGATCGACGAAGCTCGTGGAGGCGAGGTAGGACTGCACGGCGTGTTTCCATTCTCCCGATTCGGAGACCCACTGGTGCGTGGGAGAGACGTGTTCGAGGGTGGTCAGATTCCGGGCGTATGGGGAGATGTCGGCGAGGTCGTTTTCGGCAATTTCAGGGAGTTTGATCTCGGTCAACGGGTGGAGATCGAACCATTTTTTCGGGACGAACATCGGGACGTGAGGGCGGACGAATCCGACAGCGAGGAAGAAGGGCTTGTCGTGCTTTTTACGCAGCTCGGAGATGGCCCAGCTCGCGCTTTGATAGTCGGGCATGAGCTCGTCGCGTTCGGGGAAAGCCCCCCAGTCCCAGAGCGGGTGGCCGTGTGGTTGCGAGATTTTTTCTTTCGGGGTGGGGCCGAATCCGCCGAAGCTGCCGCCGTATTTCTGGAAGAAACGCTGACTGCCGGTGTGGTGGATTTTTCCGACGCCGAGGGTGAGGTATCCGTGGGCGGCGAAGACCTCGGGAAGGGTTGGCAGCTCGGCGAGGGCGGGGATTTTTTTGAAATCGGGGTTCAGGAAGTGGAGGCCGCTGCGGTGGGGGAGGCGGCCGAGGAGGAGGGAGCTGCGGGAGGGGTTGCAGACGGGGGATTGGCAGTGGGCGTTGGTGAAGAGAGTGCCGCGGGCGGCGAGGCGATCGAGCTGCGGGGTTTTGGCCTGGGGGTGCCCTCCGAGGGCGCCGGTCCAGTCGTTGAGGTCATCAATGGCGATGAAGAGGACGTTCGGGCGCGGAGCGGCGGGGAGAAGGAGGGTGAGGGCGGCGAGAAAAAGGAGTGTGCGGGTCATAATTTCAGGTTTAAAATTCCGGGGGGCCGTTGAGTTTGTCGGTTTTTTCGGGGGCCTTGGCGGGGAAGTCGATGACTTGGCCGGCTTGGCGGAGTTTTTTCTGCAGTTCGGGAAGGGGGAGTTCCTGGACGGCGGTGTTGGTGGCGGCGGCGAGCGCGGCGGCGGTTCCGGCGGCTTGTCCCGTGATCATCCAGACGCTTTCGAGTCGCAAGGTGCAGTAGGCCACGTGGGAGAAGCTGGCGGCACCGGGGACGAGGAGATTCGAGGCTTCGGCGCGCTTGGGCGTGAGGGAGCGGTAGGGGATTTGGTAGGCGTAGCCTTTGCGCCAGATGCGACCTTCGTTGATGAATTCGTTTTCGGAAAGGGCGAGGCGCTGGACGTGGTGGCTGTCGATGAAATGGCTGGAAATGCCGATGCTGTCTTCTTTGCGGCGTTCGGTTTGCACGTCGTGTTGAGTAACGACGTAGGCCCCGATCATGCGGCGGCCTTCGCGAACGTAGAGTTGGTAAGGAAGGTGGCCGTTGTCGGCGAATTCCTCGCGGTGGAGCCCCCAGGAGCGCGTTTCGGCGCGGAGTTTTTCAGGAACGGCCTCGTCGCTGGCGAGAAAGTGGAGGAGGCCGAGGGTGTAGTCGAGATGGTCCTGGTAGATTTTTTCGCGCTCGGCGGGGCTGGCGGCGGGCCAGTCGAATTGACCGCCGAAGTGGCCGAGGGAGATGATGGCGTTCTGGCTGTTGTTCATCTCGAATTTGCCGTTGCGGCGTTTGTAAAGCGAGATGATGTCGGTGAGTTTGGCTTGCGGGTTCTCGCGGAGCCAATTGGCGAGGAGGGCGTAGCGGGTGGCTTCGTAATGTTTCGGAGCGGGGAAGGGGACGCGGTCGGCCGGTCGGGAAGTGACGATGAGGCGGAAGTTGTAGTTCATGACGCCGGGGTGGGCCGCGCCTTCGGTGAAGTCCCTGGCCCAGCCGCTGATGCCGGGGAGGAGCTTGCCATTTTCATCCACGGTGCGGGCGCGGCGGGGTTTTTGGTCGAAGCGGATGCCGGCCGCTTCTTCGTCGTAGGTCTCCCGGGCTTCGCGTCCGATGTCGTGGGAGACGCCGGCCATGGCCATGAGGTCGCCCTCGTAACTGGCGTCGATGAAGGTGCGGGCTTTGATCTCGCTCTCGTTGCTGAGGATGAGGGAGCGGAGGCGGGTGCCGTCTTTGGTGACGGAGCGCAGGTGGGCGCCGTAGCGGACGCGGACTTGGGCGGCATCGAGGAGCTTGAGGTAGGTTTTTTCGGCCACACCGGACTCAAAGAAGTAAATGGTGTTGAGTCGGTCACCGGCGGGCAGCGGGTCTTGTTCAGCGGCGTGTTTTTCGTAATACTTCCCCAGTTCTTGGTAAAATTCGAGGGCGAAGCCTCCGATTGTCCATTTCAGCATGTGCTCGCTCTCGGCGGTGTTGATCCCGCTGGTGCTGAGGCCGCCGATGTGGTCCGTGGGCTCGATGAGAATGACCGTGGCTCCTTCGCGGGCGGCGCTGATGGCGGCGGAAATGCCGCAGGGCGTGCCCCCGTAGATGGCGACATCGTAGGTGATTTCACGAATCGCCAAGGCGTTTTGGGTGAGGAGGAGAACGAGGGTAAGGAAGCGGCCGAGACGGGTCATCAGATAGAAAGACGGCCTGGCGGCGGGAGGTCTTTCAAGATGGGGGTAAGCAGCGAGCTGGAAGCCCATGGCACGGGGAGGCGACTTTTCCCTGCTTATCGTTGGAAAAAGGCGGGAAGGGTTTCGAGGAGGTCGAAGAGGTTGTTGGCCCAGTTGTAGCAGAAGAGGGGAGCGGTGAGCGTCGGGGAGGCGATGATGATCATAACGGCGAGGAGGACGACGTTGGCGAGGTAGATGACGGCGAGCGAGAGAATAGTGCCGTTTTCGCGGAGGTCAGGTTGGTCCCGCGGGATCATCCAGGCCGTCCAGAGGAAGTGGAAACCCCAGGTGAAACCGAGCCCGAGAAGGAGGAAGGAATCGCCATTCGGGATCTGGAAAAAGAAAGAATAGCCGGCGTAAGCCAGCATGAGGACGAGCGACCAGAAGGGGACGCAGTAGGGGGAGAGGGCGATGAGGATGTTCGATTTGTTGGTGAGGATGTAACCGCCGCTGGAGGAGACGTTGATACTGGCGACGCGCCCCGCGCAGAGGTAAACAAAGAGGGCGTGGGTGAGTTCGTGACCAAGGACGTAGAGGTAGAGAAAGGGCCGTCGCAAGGGCTTGAGGAGGAACCAGCCGAGCATGAGGCCGAAACCGACGGTGAAGTAAATAAACTCGCTGGTGCGCCAGAAGGCATCGAGAAAATGGCGGTCGGCCACGCGCTGGAAGAGGGTGATGGTGGTGACGAAACAGAGGGGCAGTAGGAGGAGAAAGCCGAGGAAGCGCAGGAGGTGGGAGAGCAGGCCGGCGCGGTGGTCTTCTTCTTCGTAATCCAGGGCATCGGCGATGGCGGCCTGGCGCGACATACCCTGGCGGCGGAGCTCGCGGCGGGTGGAGCGCTCGCGGGCGATGCGTTCGGCGTTCTGGAAGGCTTGGCGCAGGGTGGGACGACCGGCGCGGCGATTGGAGCGGGGCCGGGAGGAGGGCAGGTCGAGTCGCCGACGTGACATGTGAAGGTTTGGATAACTGAAATTTTAGGATATTGGAAGCGTGAAGCGGATTTTTTCGCCGCAAGAATCGGGTGGTTGCCTGGTCGCGAGTGGCGTAGACTGGCGGGGATGGATGACTTGGACCTGGATTTTGGGGAAAGCGCGCGCGACCAGCCGGTCAATGTCCTGCCGGTGGATGGCGAGGCCTGGGACTACGGCGTGGTCTTCGAGCGGGCGGAAGCGACTCGTTTTCTGCGCGTTTTTCTCGAAGAAGTTCCGTGGCAGCATGACGAGGCCGTGATCTACGGCAAACACATCGTGACGGCGCGGCAGGTCGCGTGGTATGGCGATGAGAATTACGAGTATCGTTATTCGGGCAAGACGCGCACGGCGATGGCCTGGACGCCGGAACTGCGCGCCATTCGCGAGCGCGTCGAGGCCCTGTGCGGCGAGCGCTTCAATTCCTGCCTCCTCAATCTCTACGCGGACGGAAGTCAGGGCATGGCCTGGCATCATGACGACGAGAAGGGGCTGGGGCGGAATGCCACGATCGCCTCGGTGAGCTTTGGCGCGCGGCGCGCCTTTGATTTCCGGCACAAGGAATCGCGCGAGAAAGTGCGGATCTTTCTGGAGGCCGGGAGTTTGCTCGTCATGCGCGGGCGGACGCAGTCCTGCTGGCAGCACCAGGTACCGAAGGCCCTGCGCGTACGGGAGCCCCGGGTCAATCTGACTTTTCGGCGGATGCTGGAACGGGAAACGCAGGTGGGTCGCGAGGAGGGACGAATTTTTTAACGATTGAGACGAAATTTCGGCGCAAGAATCGGGTGTCGCCTGCCGGAGAACTCATTAGATTACCGACATGAATGATTACGAGAGAGTGGCGCGCGTGATTCGTCTGCTGGAAAATGGCGAGGCCGAAGGGGCGGATCTGGAGCGACTGGCGGAGCTGGCCGGGCTGAGTTCCTTTCACTTTCACCGCCTTTTCAAACGCTGGGCGGGGGTGACGCCGAAGGTCTTTCTGAGCTGCCTGCGGGTCGAGAGGGCGAAGGAAATGCTGCGGGCGGGCGAGCGGGTGCTGGAGACGAGCCTGGAGCTGGGCTTATCCGGGCCGGGTCGCCTGCACGATCTCTGCGTGAAGCTGGAGGCGGCCAGTCCGGGCGAGCTGAAGCGCGGGGGCGAGGGGTGGACGATCCGTTACGGGGCGGCGGAGAGTCCCTTCGGGCGGGTCCTCGTGGGGGAGGGACCGCGGGGGATTTGTCATTTGGCCTTTTTTGACGACGATCAGGCTGCGGCGCTCGCCGCTTTGCGGGAAAGCTGGCCGGCGGCGCGTTTGGCGGAGGAAAGGAGCTGGGCGGAGGAGCTTGCTGAGCGGATTTTTGATCGCTCCAAGGGCGGCGAACGAGCTCCGCTCCGGGCTTTCGTGCGTGGCACGCCCATGCAGGTGCGGGTCTGGCGGGCGCTCCTGCGTGTGCCTCCGGGTTGCCTTGTGACCTACGGTCGCCTGGCGGCGGAAATCGGGAATCCTCGGGCCGCACGGGCGACGGGATCGGCGGTGGGAGCCAATCCCCTGGCCTGGCTGATCCCTTGTCACCGTGTGATCCGGGGACCGGGG
>JBNNED010000224.1:0-9775 GCA_050285825.1 Verrucomicrobiales bacterium
TTACGTCGCGGGCTTCATCGGGGAGACCAATTTGCTGAGTGGCGAAGTCGCGGGCGTCGAAGACGGTTGGATCAGCGTGCGGGCGGAAGGAGCGCTCCTCCGGGGTCGGGCCACCGATCCAGAGTGGCGACCGGAAGCTGGCGCGTCGGTGCGGGTGTCGATTCGACCGGAGGCCATGGCGATTTCCGCCACGGGCGCGGGCTTGCTCCGGGGAAAAATCCGTGAGCGGACCTATTTGGGGAGTTTGATCCAGTATGCCGTGGACTTGCCCGGCGGGTTTTCGGCGCAGGTGTCGGAAATGAACCCACGGGAGATTCGTGAGGCGGGAGAAGCGACGGTCGGGCTGGAGTTTGCGGAGGAAGACGTCGTGATCATGCCAAAGTAGGACAGGCCGGATGAAGTCGAATTGGAAAAAATACCTCGGCGTGCTGCTGCCTTTGTTGGTGGTGGTGGCCGCCCCTTTGCTGCTGCGGAACCCGAGCGAGGACCTCGGCGCGGGCGCGGATTTGCGTTTGGAAGTCCTGACGCCGCATAACGAGACCATCCGCCGCGAGTTTGGCGAGGCCTTCGCCGCCTGGTATGAGGAAAAACATGGGAAGTCGGTTTACGTGAACTGGCGCACGCCGGGGGGCACCACGGAGATCAAGCGGGTGCTCGACAGCTCCTACGACACCGCAGAGAAGAATGGTCGGGAGGGCATTGGCGTCGATGTCTTTTTCGGGGGCGGCGAGTATGATTTCTCGCAACAGGCGGCTTTGGGGCGTTTCGCCAAACTGCGGATTTTCGAAGAAGAACCCGAGCTTTTCGGCGAGCGCATGATCCCGGAAATGATGAGCGGAGAGCGCTATTTTAGTGAAAAGCGCGACTGGGTCGGGGTCTGTTTGTCCTCCTTCGGCATTTGTTATAACACCGATGGCTTGGCGCGGCGGGACTTGCCGGAGCCGACTCGTTGGGATGACCTCGGCGACGCCCGTTATTTCCAGGGCATCGCGCTGGCGGATCCGACCAAGAGCGGCTCGGTGGCCAAGGCCTTTGAGATGCTCATTCAGGAAAAAATCCAAGCTCACGAGTCGGCGGGCCTGCCCCGGGCGGAAGCGGCGGCGCGGGGCTGGGCCGAGGGACTCAATCTCATCCAGCGGATTGCCGCGAATTCACGTTATTTTGCGGACAGCGCGACAAAAATCCCGCACGACGTGGCGCAGGGGAATGCGGTCGCGGGGATGTGCATCGATTTCTACGGTCGCACTTACAATGAAGCGGTGAAGCGGGAAGACGGGAGCTCGCGCATGCACTTTGTCAGTCCCGTGGGAGGAACCTCCGTGAGCGTGGATCCGGTCGCCATTCTGAAAGGGGCGCCGAGCGAAGATCTCGCTCAGGAATTCGTGCGATTTTTGCTCAGCGTGGAGGGGCAAATGCTCTGGAATGCCAAAGTCGGAGGCGAGTTCGGTCCGAAATACCGGGCGCTGCGTCGCCTCCCGATCCGACGCGACCTCTATGAAGACGCGGCCATGCTGGGCTTGATGGTTGATCAGGAGGCGTTGCCTTACGAAGCGGCGGAGGCTTTCACCTACGACGGGAGTCTGACCGGCCATCTTTTCTCGCCCTTGCGGATGATCGTGCGCGTGATGTGCATCGACTCACACCAGGAGATGAAGGCGGCTTGGGAAGCCTTGACCGAAGCGGGTTTTCCGGCGGAGGCGAGCGCGAAGTTTTTTCAAGTGACGGCAGCCGGTTATGAAGAAGCGGAGAAGGTTATCCGCCCGACGCAGAAGGCGGGAGACAAGGTGGCGGAAGTGCGCTTGATGAACCGGCTGGCCACTTATTTTCGCGAGAATTACCGGGAAGCGGAACGCCTGGCGCGAGCAGGTAGGTGAAGGGAAGGGCACGAGGCTCCGGACGAGATATTTTTGACAGGATGATTTTTCATCATTTTTGCTGAGTTTCAGGAAAGATGATGCAACCGAGGTTCGTAGAAGCAGCATGGGCATGGTCCGTCAAGGGGTGGTTGTGGTGGGGATGGCTTGTTTGTTAACGAGTTGTGCTCAGCAGCAGACCGAGGAAAACGTGGCTAAACACGCGGGTTTCGAGGGCGAAGCGTTTGCCGAAGAAGTGCGTGCGCAGTCGCCTTTCGAGAAGGTCGAGCTGACTTGGCAGGAGGCTTTCGAGCTGATGAAAGTGCGGAATCCGGATTACCGCAAAGCGGTGCTGGGTTATGCCGAAGCGACGTCGAAGATGGCCATGACGGATAACATCGGCGGCCAGATGGGGATGTCATTGGGGAACACCGTGCGGGGCGTTTTCGATCCCGAAGAAGTGATTAAGACCCTGAAAGACCCGGTTTCCGGTCTTCCGGATCAATTTGAGTCGGTGAGCTCGCTCAAGGACGTGGGTCACAACATGGAGCAGAAGGAGTGGAAAGATAGTGAGAGTGCCTCACTGGCGGAGCAGCAGCGGCGACAGGAGGTGGTGAAGTTACAGGTCTTGTTCCGGCAGGGCATGATTTTGGACGAGCATTTGCAATGGGTGGCCAAGGTCGATCCCGAGATTGATCCGAAGGCGAAGGCCGTTCTGGCGAAGCACACCAGTCAGTTGAAGGCGGATCGTAAAAAGTGGTTGTCCGAGGTTCGCGATTTTTTCAATGCGGAGTATTACGACGTCAAGCTGCGCGGGGGGAGCCGGAAGTTGCGCGATTACCAAGGTGTCACGCGACCTGATTTCGCGAATTGGAAACGCTGGGGGGCGCTGCAACGGAAGGCGGCCTTGACCAAGGAGCTGAAAAAGCAACACGCGGAGCAGAAACCGATGATTCCCGGCGCGAACTTGGTCGCCGATCGCCTCGATGCGATGTTTCACGGCGAGCCGGGAGCGACGGTGGAGCTACCCCAGAAAGACATGCGGGACAGCGCGCGCAAGATGATCCGGAGCTGGCGGGAAATGAAGGTGGCGCAGGAGAAAGCGCGGGAGTTGAAGGCGGCTCTGGCGCGCACGGATGACGAAGCCGAGAAGGGGCTGGGGGGGGGAGAAATTGCCAAGTTGGGGCAGCTTTACAATTTTGAAAATGCGGAGCTCGCCTCCGTGCGCACGGTCTGGCTCATGGACGAAGAATGCTGGAAGGACTGAGCTGAATCCTGAAGTTCAGGCCTGCGATCGAGTTGCCATCGTGCCGAGTAAACGGGCGCGCCCAATTACAGGCTCATGAGGCGTAAAAAAAACCCAGCAGCCACCATCCGGCGAAAGCTTTGACCCCAACGATTACGAACTCGGCTCCCTCCCAAGCTGTTAAACGTCCGGCAGTCCCCCACCAGGTTCAGACCCGGAACGCCAAGCTCCAGCTTGGCAACATGGCGGCGCGGAGATCCCGTGGAACGCGGATTTCAATCCGCCCCCACGCCCAGCCGAGCTTATTGACTGTGTCGAGTCATCGCCGCTCCGGCGAGCCCACTGGGGATTTCATCGACCTGTAACCTCACTCCGACCCGGAAAGCGCTGATTCTCAGCGCACTCAAAAGAGGCGACGCCTCCACAGCTGCCTTCGGCCTTGCCCCTTGCGTAGTCCAAATGCCCAGACTCACACCCACAAAATTCAGGCGGGAGGCCTGCGCTCCCGACCTTTTGTGAATGCCAAGCTGGAGCTTGGCGCTCCTTTCTTTTTATCTTTTTATTTCTGGAAGAGGGGGTCTTTTTTGTCGCCGGCGGAGAGGATGTAGGCGAGGAGGTCGAGGATGTCTTCGTCTTTGAGGGTATTGAGGAGGCCGGGAGGCATCATGGAGACGGGGTTGGGTTCGACGGATTTGATTTGGGTGCTGTTGATGCCTTTCATGTCGCCGGGGGCGAAGAGGTCGGTGATGACGTTGTAGGTGTCTCCATTGAGGTTGGCGATGCGACCGATGACGGTGGAGCCGTCGTTCATGGTGAAGACCATGGAGCCGTATTGATCGGAGATCTCCTTGGAGGGTTCGATAATGGATTCGAGGAGGTCGTGTGGGCTGAATTTGCCTGAGGCGGAGGTGAGGTCGGGGCCGATGGTGCCGCCTTCCTGGTCGAAACGGTGGCAGGAGAAGCAGGCGGCGGCGCTGAACATGGCGCGGCCGTTCGCGAAGTCGCGTCCGCCTTCCAGTCCGCTCGCGAGGAGGGGTTTGAGGTCGGCCATGGTCCAGTTTTTCACGAAGTCGCGCGGGGCGCTGGCGACGGGAGATTTTTCGGCGGGTTTGGCGTTGAGAATCTCGGCGAGCGCTTGTTTTTCCGCCTCGGAGAGTCGGGCCACGGCGTCCGCTTTGATGTTTTCGATGAATTTTCCGAAGGCGGCACCGCCTTTGTAGTTGGCGGCTCTGAGGAACCACTGGAAGTAGCGTTGGCGGAGTTCGGGGGTCCAGCCAGTGGTGACGAGGCGGATGTTTTTGGCGAGCGCGATTTGCTCCTCCTGGGTGGGGGCTTTTTCGAGGCGATCGACGGTTTTGGCGACGACGTCCGGAGCCCCGAGGTAGGCGAGGGTTTGGGAAAGCTCGTTATTTTCGGCCTGGGTGGTGGCGGGATAGTGCGGGCTGAGGCGCTCCGCGAGGGATTTTTTCTGCGCTTCGTTGGCTTGTCCGAGTCGGATGAAGATGAGGTGATGGGCGCGGAGGTAGTTCAGCTTGTAGAGTTGATCCAGTTCGGCGTAGTCGATGCGGGCAAGGGCCTCGAAGGCGGCCTGTTGGTGGTTTTCCTTGCCGTGGCGGGCGAGAGCCATGAGGGCGATGATCGAGGCTTTGGGGTTTTTCTCGGCGAGGGCGCGATCGGCCCAGAGCGCGAGGTCCTGGTGCTCGATGGCGGTGCGGGCGGCGAATTGGAGGGCGCGGTCGTCGCTGGCGAGGTGCGGCCAGGCGAGTTCGATGGCCTCGGGGCCGGATTTTTTATAGTGAGCTTCGAGCGCAGCGCGGGTGGCGCGGGCTTCCTGGTCTTTTTCGTGCGGGGAATCCGGCAGGGCGGCGGTGGCTTCCGAGCCGGTGTAGGTCACGCGGTAGAGACCGGATTGGACGCGGCGACCGCCGACGGCGAAGTAGAGGGCGCCATCGCTGGCGACGATGAGGTCGGTGAGGGGGAGGGGCTGGCCGGCGATGAATTCCTCGAACTCAGCGGTGTAGGACGCGCCTTCCGGGCTGAGGTGGACGGCGTAGAGCTTTCCGTATGACCAGTCGGCGGCGAAGAAGGCGTTTTGGTATTTGGCGGGGAATTTCGCGCCGTAGCCGAAGACCACGCCGGTGGGGGAGCCGGGGCCGATATCGACGGCCGCTCCGAAGCTGTCGAGGTAGTAGGCGGGCCATTTGGCCGAGCCGTTACGCCAGCCGAACTCGCCGCCGCGCAGGACGTGGTTGATGCGGGTGGGGCGATACCAGGGGGTGTTGAGGTCCCATTCCATGTCGGCGTCGTAAGTGAAGAGCTCGCCGTCGCGGTTGAAGTCGATGTCGTATTGGTTGCGGAAGCCGGTGGCGATGATTTGCCAGTGGGAGCCGTCGAGAGTCGTGCGGGCGACCCAACCACGGGGGGCTTCGACGCCTTTCATGAAGCCTCGTCCGTAAGCGCTCGGGAGGAGTTGGTCCTCACCCCAGACGCGGGGCGGGAGAGAGTCTTGGTAATCGGCCGGCAGCGCCGTTTGGTTGCCGCAGGCGATGTAAAGGGAGTTACCGTCGGGGGCGGGAATGACGGCGTGGGGGCCGTGTTCGCCGCCGTTTTCTTCAAATTTCTTCAGCAGAGTGACCTTGTCGTATTGGTCGTTTTGATCGGTGTCGTCGATGCGGTAGAGGCCACGTCCGCCGTGCGCGTTGTCGTTGACGACGACGTAGAGGGAGCCTTTCAGCCAGCACATGCCCCAGGCGTGGCCGATGTCGAGGTCGATGGCCTGGATGTCGCTTTCCTGCAAGGTTGCACCGGCGGCGGGTGGGGTGAAGCGGTAGAGTTTTCCGTATTGGTCAGAGGTGATGAGGCGGCCTTGACCGTCTTCACACAGGGTGATCCACGAGCCTTGTTTGCTCTTGGGGACGGAGTAGAGGAGCTCGACCTGGAAGCCTTCTTTCACGGTGAGTCGCTCCGGCGGCGTGGCGGTTTGGGCGGGCAGATGAGCGGTCAGGCAGAGGGTGAGAGCGAGGATTCGTTTCATGGCGGCGTTTGGGAATGATGGAGATTGTGTGAAAATGTTGTTATATGAGGGAATCCGATTTGTGGAGATCTTTTTTTCGTGAAATGTCATCTCGCTGGGCGATCACAGCGCGTGAAGCGTCTTCCGCGCTGGTAATCCGGCGGATTGGGCTTAGGCTTGATCCGTAATTGGCAAGATGAGCCCGGGTGGGTATTCGTTCCAACGGTGATTTTTTATGACATTGGCTGAACATCAATTTATCGGGGGAATCCTCGGCGGCTTGGTCGCGACGTATTTTCTGCTCATCCTGCCTGTGGGGATTTGGTGGAAACGACGACAAACTTCGCGTCTCCTCGTCGCTTCGCATGATGAGGACGGGGAGCTTGATCGCAGTTCTGTGGAAATCGACCCCGCAGACCTACCACCGCCCTTGCCGGTTCAGTCGCGCCATCCCTTGTTGGCTGTGCCGGGACCCATCGACTTGCTCGGCGTCGGGTTTTACGTCCTCTTGTTTCTCGTTTTTTGGAAAATGGGCGGCATGGCCATCGGCGAGGAGATGAAATTGGAACTCAGTGCGGGCCTGGTCACGGTGAATGCACTCTCGTTTCTCGTCCTGGCGGGCTTGATTCCGGCCTTGTTGTTCTGGCGGACGCAACTCGTTGAGTTTTTCGGGCTGCGCTGGCGCGGCTGGCGCTGGGTCTTTGTCATCGCGCCCGTTTTTGTCTTCGGCACGCTTTTGGTGGGCGGAGGGCTCTTGCAGCTCTCGGGTTATCCAAGCTGGGCCGAAGAAACCTTCGGGGCGAAGCAGCAAGAGGTCGTGGAAGCCTTGCAAACGAGCCAGGATATCGGCTTGCTCGTGGCACTCGCTTTTTCCGCCGTCATCGTCGCCCCTCTCGCCGAGGAAATCATTTTCCGTGGCTACATTTACCGCGTGACTCGCCACTACAGCGGGATTTGGATCGGGGCGCTCTTCAGTGGGATTTTGTTCGGCGTCATCCACTTCAACGTGCTGGGCTTTCCGCTTTTGGCCCTGTTCGGGATCGTGCTGGCCCTGCTTTATGAGCGGATGAAAACGATCTGGGTGCCCATCGCTTGCCATGCCGCGTTCAATGGCTTCCAGGTCTTTTTGACGATCCTGCTGAAGTATGGAATCGTGGAGATGCCGGCGACATGAAACGGGTGGCCGAGATGGGAGAAGAGGAGGTCGTGGCCCGTCTGCTGGCGGGGCTGCGGGGGGCGGAGCGCTTGCGGGTGGGGCCTGGCGATGACTGCGCGGTGGTGGCTGGGGGCGAACAGGATTTGCTCCTGAAAACCGACGCGGTGGTTGAAGGCGTGCATTTTCTCTCCGACGAGGAGCCGCGTCGGGTCGGGCGGAAGGCCGTAGGGCGGGTTTTGAGTGATTTCGGAGCGATGGGAGGCTGGCCCGGCGAGTTTCTGGTGACCATCGCCTTGGGCGCGGATACGCCGATGGCGTGGCTGGAAGAACTTTACGCCGGCATGAGCGAGCTGGCGGAAGACTTCGGAGCGGTCATCGCGGGAGGGGAAACGACGGCGGTTCCGGCGGGCTCGGCCAAGGTTATTTCCGTGGCGGGAACGGGTTCGGTGCCGCGCGGCGCGGCGATTTTGCGCTCGGGTGGGTCTCCCGGAGACGTGCTCATGGTCACGGGTCGCCTCGGTGGCTCGCTCGCGGGCTGGCATCTCGATTTCCTGCCACGCTTGCGGGAAGCGACCTGGTTGCGGGAGAATTTCAAGCCCACGGCGCTGATGGATCTCTCGGACGGCCTGGGGCGCGACCTGCCCCGGCTGGCACGGGCGAGCGGCAGTGGATTTGAACTCGCGGAAGGCCGGATTCCTCGTCACGACGGGTGCTCGGTGGCGCAGGCTCTGGGCGATGGCGAGGATTATGAGCTGCTGCTGGCGATGGCTCCGGAGCAGGCCGCCGGGGTCGGCCCGGCGTGGCGCGAAGCCTTTCCCGACTTGGAGCTGACGGAGATCGGGCGCTTGGTGGAGGGCGAAGCCGGGTCGGCTCTCGGCGGCTGGGCGCATTTTTCCTGATCACAATGCCCCCAATGAACATTTTTTCAAACTGGAGGCTTGAGCTGCCAGCGGGTCTTCTTTAGCGTGACGTACTGATGAAAAAGTATCGCTTCCTGCTTGCTTGCTCCCTGTCCGCTGCCCTGATTTCGCCTCTGAGCTCCGAGGAGAAAAAAGAACCGACGGCTGAGGAGTTGCAGGCGGAGCGGGATCGGCTGATCGAGCTGGTGGTCGAGCTGGAAGGGAGTTTCGGAGAGACCTTGCAGCATTACCGTCAGCTCAAAAAAGATTATCACGATCTCGAAGGGCGGGCGGATCAGATGCTGGCTCCGGAAAAAGTTCGGGAGCTGCGCGAAGAGTTGGAAGTGAAGGCGCGGGAGTTGGCCGAAACGCGGGTGCGGCTGGCTGAAAGTGCGGAAGAGCGGGCCGGTATGGCGCGCCAGATGGACTTGATGCGGATGGATTTGGGCAACTTGCGGCGCGAGCTTCAGCAGGAAAAAAGCTCGCTGGAAGCGGTCGGGCGGAAGGCCGGAGAGGTGGGGGATTTGGAAGAACGTCTGGCGCAGTTGACGCTGGCGCTGAAGCAGGAACCGCTGGGCGATGGGAAAAAAGTGGCGGCTTTGCAAAAAGAATTAGCCGAGCTCAAGGCGCAGCGTGAAGCGGGTCGGCAGGAAGTCCAGCGCATGATGGCGGCGCTGGAGGGTGCGCGTGAGGCTCGCGAGAAGGCCGAGGGAGACGCGGCCATGGCCCGACGCGAGAGGGAAAAAATGCAGGGCGAGATGGCGGCTCTGCGGGAAAAGCTGGCCAAAGAAGAGGGGGCTTTGCAGGCCTTGCGGGGTCGCATGAAAGATCTGGAGGGTTTGGAGAAGCTGGAAAAGCAAGTCGGCGAGATGGCGAAACGCGGAGAAATCTGGGCCGCCGAAGAGAAAGAACTGCGCCGCGAAATCACGGATTTGAAAGCGGCGAAATCGGCCATGAGTCAGAAGGTGACGGACTTGCAGACCTTGAACGACAAAGAACGGAACTCGCGTGAGGACGCCGTGCGGCGCATCACGGAGCTGGAGAAGGAGCGGGAGGCTGTGGATGAGAAAAACGAACTCGCGCAGGGTCAGTTGCGGCAGGAGCTCGAGCGATTGAAAAAGGAGCTGGCGACGGCGGAGAAGGCGATGAGCGAGATGGAGGCGACGCGGGCGCGCTTGGCCGCTTTGGAGAAAAAAGCGGCCCTGTGGGAGGGGAAAGTGACGGAGCTGGAGGGGAAATTGGCGGCGGTGACCTCGGAGAAGAAAAATCTGGAATCGCAACTGGTGGCCCTCGAGGAAAAATACGGCAAAGAACGGGCAGCGCGGGCTGGCCTGGAGAAGGAAATGGCCGCGATGAGAGAGCAGCGGAGTGCCTTGGAGAAAAAAATCGCCGCCCTGCAAAAAGATCTCGAAGTCCAGGAATCGGCTCTCGCCACAGCTGAAAAACAGGCTGGGGAAGCGGAAAAACTGACGGCAGAGATGAAGGGGAAAGAAGAGGAGTTGAAAAAATTGCGCGGCGAGTTGGGCAAGCTGCACATCAAGTCCGAGCTGGCGAACAAGCAGTTGATCAGCCTGAAAATGCGTGTGGCGAAAATCGCTCCGGTGACTT
>JBNNED010000225.1:0-5623 GCA_050285825.1 Verrucomicrobiales bacterium
TACATCAACTCACCGGGTGGCTCGGTGACGGCTGGTCTGGCCATTTATGACACCATGCAGTTCCTGACCTGCGACGTGAACACGTATTGCATCGGGATTTGCGCCTCGATGGGGGCGGTGCTCCTGACGGCGGGGACGAAGGGCAAGCGTTTTTGCCTGCCGAACTCCAACGTTATGATCCACCAGGTTTCCGGTGGCGCGCAGGGCACGGCTTCGGACGTCGAGCGCACCGTGGAGTTCATGTATGACCTCAAGCGCCGCCTCAATGGCATCCTCGCGAAGCACACCGGGCAGACCGTGGAGCAGATCGAGATCGATGCCGACCGCGACAACTACATGTCGGCGGAGCGCTCGGTCGAGTATGGTTTGGTGGACAAGGTCCTGGAGACCAAAAAAGAGCAGGAAGAGGAAAAGTCGTCCTGATTTCCGATCAATTTTCAAGAACCGGGACTCCATGCGGGTTCCGGTTTTTTTTAGGGCTGGCAATCGGGAGATTTTTGCTAGTCTTGGCGCATGTTGAAAATCTGTTTGATGATGATGATGGTGATCGGGACCTTGCAGGCTGGCTTGGTGGAAGACATGAAGGAAGGGGCGATCGCGCAGGATGGGGTCGAGGTGAAATACCGCTGGACCCGCATCGGGAAAGGGGAAAATCCGGCCATGCTGCTGTTCCTGCACGGGGCGGGCGAGCGGGGAGCCAACAACAAGGCACAACTGCGACACGGCGTGCCGGAAATTCTGGCCTGGCTGGAGAAAAACGGCGAAAACTGCGTGGTTCTCGCCCCCCAGTGCCCGATCGGGATGTGGTGGGCGAATTTCGAGGGGAAATACAGCGGCAAAGCCAATTTGAAGATCAAAGGCGAGATGTCGCCGCCGATGGCTCTAGTGCAGGAAGTTTTCGGCAAGCTCGCCGAGCAGGAAGGGGCGGACGCGCAGCGCTTCTACGTCACGGGCCTCTCGATGGGGGGCATGGGGACCTTCGATCTCTTGGCCCGTTTCCCGCAGAAATTCGCGGCGGCCATTCCGATTTGCGGGGCTACTGATGTGCGGGAGGCCAAAAAATACCACGAAGTGCCGCTGTGGGTTTTCCATGGCGATGCCGACGGCGCGGTGCCCGTCGATCATTCACGCAAGGTGATCGAGGCCTTGAAAGAAGCCGGTGGCGAGCCGAAATACACGGAGTATCCGGGCGTGGGGCATAATTCCTGGACGCAGACTTATCGCAATGACGAGGTTCTGGCCTGGTTGTTCACGCAGAAAAAAGACTGAGGGCGCGGGCGATGGCTTCCGATTGGCAAGTAACGACGATGACGCTGGTGCGTCTGACCCTGCGTGAGCGGGCGCGGCGCCGGCGTTTCATATCCGGCCTCCTGCTCGTCATTCTCGGGCTGATCGGCCTGGGAAACTGGCTGGTGGGCGACTGGCTGGCGGCTTCCCCCTGGCGTTTTCTCCTCTGGTGGGGAGCCTGCGCTTTTTTGAGCCTCATGCTCATCCTCTTCGCCTGTTACGATGCCCTCTCGGCGATCCGGGAGGAGCGGGAGAAGCTGAAATAATACGTTCCTGCTTGAGCAAGGCGAGCGCTGAGGGCTCGGGAAGGGGAGAGACGAAGCTGAAATCGGAAAAGATCTGGCTCGGCACTGCTCCCGTCCGCCCCTTCATTGAAGCCGATGGAAGCGCTGTCCGCTCCCATTCCTTCGCTATGTGTTAGCCGAGCTCCCCAGCTGAGAAGAATGGTCTGCTGTGCGGGGAGGCTTCAGTTTCGGCGACCTTTTCTCCGCAGGAGGAAGAAGGTGGAGAGAAGGCCCAGGAGGCCGCTGGTGCTCGGTTCGGGGACGACATTCAGGGTGATCGAGCCAAGGCCTGGACCCCCCGTGTCTCCTTCGATAAAGACAGAGGCCCCGGTGGCTGATACCAAGTTGTAACTGCCTGGATTCCAGCCCGCAAAATCAATGTCATCCAAGTCGTAGACACCGTCTAAATCAGAGAAGGAGCTACCGAGGGGAACATTTGAGTCAAAGTTGATGGCGATGGCAGAGCCTAGTCCGCTGCCGCCTGAATCGAATAAGGAAATGTGTGCATTGGAAACACCGCCCCATTGGAAAAGACCGGAGGTCTGATCCTGAAAGCCATTGCCCGAGTCTTTGAAGGTGTAGCCAGCTGTGCCAATGCGCAATTGGTTTCCCGTGTCCCCGGTGAGTGTGCTTGGACTGCCCGAGGAGAGGATCGTCATTTGAGTGCCTCCTGATCCGTTATCAATAACGGTAATGATAATGCTTCCGTCAGCCGCTTGTGAGTCCAGGGAAATGAGGAGGGAGAGGGTTCCGAATCTGGTTAATTTGATTGTGTTCATTTTCTTTAACTTCTATTTGGTAAATGGTTCACCCTGAGAATTTTAGATCGACTGAGAACTGCTAAATGGAATATACCATAAAGAGGTGTCGCACCACAAGCTATTTAGAGAAAAGAGCAGGGCGATTGCCGCTTGGCCTGCTGATGGGATTTTACTTGGGCTCGCCATAAAACCAGTTAGGAATGGTCAATCATCACTCAAATCCAAGATATGTTGACTCGTCCTCTCCTCACCCTTTCCCTGATCTTCCTGACCTTGCCTGTTTTGTGGGCGCAGCCCAATTTGCTCTCGGCGGAGCTGTGGTCGGAGAAGGTCACCTTGTCGGCTGACCCGGCTCAATTCTACGTGGCTGCGGAGGGAAAGTCCGACAATTCTGGTTCGCAGAACGAGCCATGGGATTTGGCCTCGGTGCTCTTGTCAAAGCAAGAGGTGCCGCCGGGCAGTGTGGTGTGGGTGCGGGGTGGCCGGTATGCCTTGCCGGATGCCGTGACCTTGTCAGGAGCCGAGGGGAAGCCCATTCACTTGCGGGCGTATCCGGGCGAACGGGTGTCGATCGATGGTGGATTGGTGGGGATCAGAAGCGATTTTTTATGGATTTGGGATTTGGAGATGAGCTCGGCGAAGCTTGATTGGCGGCCGGCCAAGGCCATTGGAAAGACGGCCTCGATCAAGAAAATGCCGGGGGCGCGGGGACCGATGGAAGTGAGCGGGGGGCGGGGCTGTAAATTCATCAACCTCATCATTCACAATAACAGCATGGGCCTTGGGTATTGGAAACAGGTGGCTGAATCCGAGCTGCACGCTTGTTTGATTTATAACAATGGCTATCCGGGAACGGATCGTCCGCACGGGCCGGGGATTTACACGCAAAATATGAGTGGCACGACGCGCCATATTACCGACAATTTGGTAGCGGGAAATTTCTCGACGGGCATGCAGATGTATGGCTCGCGCATGGACGAGATGGTTAATGACTACCGGGTGGAGGGAAATGTGTGGTTTGCTCCCCGGTCAGAAGCGGGCGGACGCAACTACGTGCTCTGTGGCGGCGGAAAAAGCCGCAACATCGTCTTTCGAAACAATGTCTCTTATGGCTATGATGTGCGGCTCGGGACAGAGGCCGGGCAGCTGTCGCAAGGGAATACCGTGATGCATGCCGGTCTGGGCGGGCCGGAGGGTGAAGGAAATCGAGTCCTCGAAGAACCCGAGGGTGTCGAAGTGATCATTCGCCCCAATCACTATGATCCAAGACGCGCCCATCTCATTGTCATCAATGGCCCGAAGACCGAGCGGGTGGAGGTCGATTTGAGCGCTTTTGTGAAGCAGGGAGAGACCTTGAGCGTGCGAAGTGCCTTGGATTACCATGGCCCGGCCTTGTTTGAAGGCGTTTATGAGGGCACCGCTATTGAGCTTCCGCTGCCAGAAATTCCCTGGGAGTTACACCGGGGCTCAGCCAAAGAGCTCGGGGTTTATGTGATTCTAAAAGGAGAGTGAGGCTCGGGGGCGAGCGGGGCTTGGCTTGCCCTTGACTACTCCACCGCATTCTGCTGGCGGGCGATGTCGTTCATCGTGATCCAGCCGAGGAGTTTGGTGGGGGAGCTTTTGGAGACGACCGGTGCTTGTTGGTAATCGTGCTCAATCATGGCGCGGGCGGCTTCGCGAATGGAGGTGTCGGGGTGGAAGGAGAGGAGCTCCTGCGCGCCGATGAGTTCGGAAATTTTCGTCTCAGGCGGGTGCTCGCGCAGTTCGTGGAGGGTGATGACGCCTTTGAGCTGATTGTCGATGTCGACGATGGGGTAGGCGTGGTAGCGTTGGCGGGTGCCGTTGACGAGGGCGAGCGAGTGGCCGGTGCTGCCTTGATACGGTAGGGTGAAGGGATCATGGGTCATGATGGCCTGGAGGGGGAGTTTGCGGTAATCCTGCGCGCCGCGGTAGGCGGGAAAACTGCGCAGGGTGATGCCGTCTTGCATGATGAGAGCGGTGTAAATGCTGCTTGGGCCGAGTTTTTTCGCGAAGGAATAGGCGAGGATGTTGCCAGCCATGAGGGGGAGAATGAGGGAGTAGTTGCCCGTCAGCTCGAAGATGATGATGAGCGAGGTGAAGGGGCAGCGGACCACGGCGGAAAACATCGCCCCCATCCCGAGGAGGACGCAGGCCCCGATGACTTTGTCGTCTGCCGGAAAGGCCGGGAGCCAGGTCAGCACTTCGTGGGCTTCGGCGAGGGCCGCGCCGACGAGCCCGCCGAGCATGCCGCCGAGGTAGAGGGTTGGGGAGAAGAGACCGCCAGAGCCGCCGCTGGCGTAGTTGATAATGACGGCGAGGGTTTTGAAGAGGAGGAGAAGGGCGAGAACGGCGATGGCGAGCTTGTTCTCGAAGGCGAGTTCGAGGCTTTCATAGCCAATCGAGAAAATGGAGTTCTGCGCTTGGCCGAAGCCGGCGGTGAGGTGCCAGGCGATGAGGCCGAGGATGCCACAGCTGAGTCCGCCGAGGGCCGGGGAAAGCCAGCGGGGGAGCGGCGAGCGGCGGTTGAGCTCCCGCAGTTTCAGCACGCTGCTGGAGAACAGGTGCCCGAGCAGCCCGGCGGTGATGCCGAGCGGGATCGCGACGAGCATCCAGGGCGAGGTCGCGTAGTCCGAGATGAGGTGGGTGTCGAGAATCGGGTCTTCGCCGAGAATAGTGCGGGAGACGGCGGCCGCGATGACGACGGCCACGACCATCCCGCCGAGGGCTTTCATCGAAAAATTATCGAGCAGTTCCTCGAAGACGAAGGTGAGGGCCGAGAGGGGAGCGTTAAAAGCGGCGGCGATCCCTGCGGCCATACCCACGGGAAGCATCGCTTGCACCCGCCGGGGATCACGGAAGGCCCAGCGACCGATGCGGGAGGAGATGGCGGCGCTGACGTGGACGGTGGGACCTTCCCGCCCGAGGCTATTGCCAAGGCCGACGTAGAGGCTGCCGATGACGAAGCGCCAGAGACCGGTGAAGGTCGAGATCTTCCCGCCCCGGTTGTGGTAGGCGACTTTCGTTTGGGGGATGCCACTGCCGGCGGCGTCCGGGGCGATTTTGGTGACGACGAGACCCACGGCGAGGCCGGCGAGGGTGGGGGCGAGGAGAAGGGTGAGGGTGAAGACGAGCGGCGGAGAGTGGCTGGCGAAGTGCCAGAGAGCCTCGAAGAGGTGGTGGATGGCGAAGTGAAAAGCCACGGCGGCCAGCCCGCAGAGCAGTCCGGTGACCACGCAGAGGACGAGAAAGCGCTGCTCATCGCTCAGGCGC
>JBNNED010000226.1:0-9035 GCA_050285825.1 Verrucomicrobiales bacterium
GTCGTGCGTCACCACCACCAGCGTTGTCTCCCGCTCCTTTTGCAAATTCAACAAAAGCTCCGCCACCCGCTCCGCCGTCTCGCCATCGAGCGCCCCCGTCGGCTCGTCCGCCAGGACCAGCTCCGGCTCGTTGATCAACGCGCGCGCCACCGCGACCCGTTGTTTTTCTCCACCCGAAAGCGCCGCCGGGCGATGCGACAGGCGCTCGGCGAGCCCCACCCGCTCCAGCAAAGCCAGGGCCCGCTCCCGCGTCTCCTCCGCGCTCTCCTCCCAAGCCCCGGCGAGTCGCGGGACGAGGACATTTTCC
This sequence comes from Verrucomicrobiales bacterium, assembly GCA_050285825.1. Classification (GTDB taxonomy): domain Bacteria; phylum Verrucomicrobiota; class Verrucomicrobiia; order Verrucomicrobiales; family Akkermansiaceae; genus SW10. Next base: position 308 of record JBNNED010000226.1, read on the forward strand.
AGCACGGTCAGCTGAGGTAGGAGGTGGTGTTGTTGAAACACGAATCCCAGTTGGCGATTGCGGAAAGCGGCCGCCTGCGCCTCGTTCAGGCTCGCCAGCTCCTCGCGACCCACGCGGATTTCCCCGGCGTCCGCCCGCTCCATGGCTCCCATCACGCTCAGCAAGGTCGTTTTCCCACTTCCCGAAGGACCGATGATCGCCGCCGAGGCGCCCTTGACCAACTCCAGATCGACCCCGCGCAAGACCGGCAGCTCCGCGCCACCCGAGAGATAATGTTTTTCCACCCCTTTCAGCGTAATCACAGCTCAAACTAGAGCCGGGAAAATGAGACTGCAACGGAAAAGCACAGACGCCAAGCGACGCGCCTGCTATACTGGCTCTGCCTCCGCTTTCCCGAAAACCCCGATGAAATTCCAGATCCTCGCCGCCGGCAAACCCGCCCTCGCCTACGCCAAAAAAGGCATCGATGAATACCTCAAGCGCCTCACCCGCTACGCCAAAGTCGACCTCCGCTACCGCAAGGCGGGCGATTCCGAAAGCGTGTCCGCCGACCTCCTCGCCCAGTCCGCCGGCCACTTCCGCATCGCCCTCGACGAACGCGGCGAACTCCTCGACACCGCCCGGCTCGTCTCCCACGTCAACGACTGGGAAATGCGCGGCGACATCAAGACCATTTCCTTCCTCATCGGGGCTTCCGACGGCCACACTCCGGCGCTGCGTCAGGAGAGCGACTTCCTCCTCGCCCTCTCCCCCCTCACCCTCCAGCACGAACTCGCCCTCCTCGTCCTCCTCGAACAAGTCTACCGCGTCCACACCATCAAACGCGGCGAGCCCTACCACCGCTGAGTCCCCTCACTGACGCGACTCCCAATAGGCCTCGTCCCAGATCCAGAACTGCAGGTCGAGTTGGCGAATCGCCATGCTATTTTGCGTCATTTGGTCCTTGTTCTTTTTCAAGCTCTCAAAATGGTTTAATAGCAAATCACCTCTGCCATCCGGTATATTCTGGTTCAGCCACTCTTTTTCCCGCCTCAGCATAGCACGTGATTTTATTAGCACTTTGTAATTTTCCTTAAGGCGCTGCAAATTACTCTCTTCTCTCTCCAGTCGCTGCCTGAGTGAGCTCCACACATAATAACTATTTTCTTGCGCTTGCTCAATTCTCCTCGCATCCCGGTTATTAAAATCAAAAGTTTTACCCATCGATCCAAATAAACCTGAATCACCTATGTCAAAGTCCCTGTTATCTCGTGAGTCATAAAGGGTAGGCATCGATACCGCCGAACTCAACAAAGGCCATCTCGCCAGTTTGGCCTGCTTGATACGCACCTTGCCAGCTTCCACTTGCCCTGCGGCCATTCGTAAAGCTAAGAGACCATATCCCTTATCGGGGCGAAGTTTGTGAAGCTCATTCTCGTAGCTAATACGCGGCAGACTCATCGCTTGGGGACGCCAATGGCGCCCAGGGGTGTTGAGCAGCGTATTGAGCTGAACCCTCAATTGCGCCTCTCTCTGCCGTTGTTGTCTCTCAGTTTTCTCTTCACGTAGAAGCTCAGCAATCAAGCCATCTACACTGTCATTGTCATCGGTGAAAGCTTCACCATCATCCACCCTATTTGTCAGTGTCTGATTCAGTAAGAAGTAAGAATAAAGAACCGCTTGCAAGCGGCGCTCCAAGAGGAGCAAGTCAATCTCACTCTGATAAATCCTGAGCTCCAAGGCATATCTTTCAGCGTATATCTGGGTAGGAGATGGTAAATTCACCGTTCCGAAGACACTGAAAGACTTCGAGCGCAAGCTCAATGAGGCCAGATCGTCGAGACTTGAACTTAAACTTAAGATGGGACGCACCCTTGGATCGAGCTGTCGCCACGCAAACTTTTTTCTATCTTCGTATAACTCATCGAGCCGTTCGTTTGCCCGCCTGTAGCTTAAATTATTCTCCTTGAGTAATTTAAGAGCAACTTGCCAAGTCAACGGAACTTCCTCTTGAGAACGCCAATTTTTTCCCGCGCTCTGCCCCGCACCCTCAACATCCCGTAAAGCTTGGGAAATATTACTCAAAAAATGCTGTCGAGCACAGCCCGAGAGCAAAAACATCATCATGAATCCGCAGCAACAAGCTGACATGACAGACGCTACAACTCCGGACTTCATTTCTTCTTAGATAAGAAACAGCCTGCCATCCAAGTGGAGGCAGGCTGATCAGAATAGGATGGAAAAAATCAGTTCCCTAAGGCTCCAGTCGCGTAGAACGTAAAGGTTCCGCCATTACCCAAATCACTTGTGTAATTACCGTTTTCATCGCTCAAGAAATTCAAGATAAATTCTTCAGTCGCAGGAAGATCATCGGGTTCCCCTCCCGTATATTCCAGACTCATGATCACATCATTCGTCCCAACGGGTTGTTTGAGAGTATAGTTGGCCTCATAGACCAGATTCTGCGTAGTATTGTTGATTGTAGTGATTCCCTGCTCCGTCAGCTTTCTGTCGCTGTTCAGGAAATCCGGCTGACCGTCACTTCCACCGGCAAAAACAAGCTCCAGATCGTCGCCACTCGCTGTATCGGTCAATGTCAAAAAGTCCCCATCAAAACGGCCATCAGTGAGCGGGCTAGGCTGCTGGCTCGGGTCGTTAAAATAAGCCTCACCCACAGGGCTACCATCGAGCGTGGTGATCTGACCTGCAAACTCGCCAGTATAATAGATATCAGCAATCCGAACCTGCATCGTCATCTCCAAACTGACGATCTCAGATCCTCCATCCGTATTGAACAAAATCGTCATAATAGCGGGATTAGCCTCAGACAATCCGCCAAAAACCGAAGGTGCCGGAGCATCTGGTGAAGGGTCGACCACTGGTCCGCTATCTCCGTAGAAAGTGACTCGTCCCGACGTCTCACCGATACGTGTATACTCGTAACGATTAAAAGACATTTGAGTCGGCCATCCTAGCGTGAAACTTTGGCCAGAAATCGTAGTAAAAGTACCAGTTGTTGCCGAACCCTTTTCGTAGAAAAAGGTTCCTTGTTCCCGGCCAACTTCAAGATCCGCATCACGATCCACCACAAACTCCATCGACCAACCTTGGCTAAAGGTCATTCTCAACCCATTGAGAGTTCGAGGAGATGATCCATATTTTTTGGTATTGTTAAAATCCAAATTAGACTCGTCACACGATGTACTTAGCATCGCAACAGTAACAGCCGTAAAAACGCCGAGAAGTAATCTTTTCATAAATAAGTATTGTTGGTGTGAATTGGAGCCGAGCCCCGACGAGAAGCTGGCGCGCACACGCTCAGACGACAATCACAGAAAAAAATAGGGGCGCATTGGTGTCAACGTAAAAAATCCAACATCAGCGAAGCTCACTGGAAACAGGCTAAAAAAACACTAAAACTTCTCGACAGCGCTTCCACGCTGAATTTCTCTCCACTTCAATGAAGAACGCATCTTCCTCCCTCTCAATCCCGCTCTTGGTCCTCTACTGGATATGTGGGTCATGTCTCTTCGGACAAGAAAAACCCTTTCAAGCTTTCCCTAAATCGGAACAACTCTGGATGAGCAGCGTCTACGTCGAGGTCACTCCGGCCAACGAACAACTCTTCCGCTACCCCCAATCCGGCGAGGTCGAGCTCCTCGTCCCCGACGGCAGCACGGTCGAAAAAGACCAGGTCTGGGCCGTCAGCAAACCCGAACGGCTCGCCCTTGAAGAGCGCAGCATCGCTCTCGAAGCCGAGATGCTTGAGCACAAGGTCACCAACGCCAAGCTGGAAGCCGCCGACCAGCTCGACAGCCTGCGGGAAAATCTCGCCGAACTCGAACTCAAGCAAAGCAAGCTCGCAGCCGTGCGCCAGCAACCCGAGTTCGCGGACAACCCCCGCGTCCGCGAAAAAACAAACGAAGCCCTCGCCGCCCTCGCGCGCCAACTCGAGCGACTCAAACAGCGCGTCACCCAGCAGGAAAAGGGTCTCGCACTGCAAAACGAAATCAAAAAACTCCGGCTCGACTTCGAGAAACGCCAAAACGAATTTTCCTTTCTCAAAGAAAGTTCGGAATACCGCGCGACCTTCGCCGGCGTCCTCCGCTATCAACTCGAACACGCCGAAATCCCGGAGAGCTTCCCCGCCCGCCTCTGGCTCGAGAGCGGAGCCACCCTCGCCTCCATCACTGACAAGCGGCACCAGCAGGTCAGCCTCGACACCCTCCCGCCCACCCTCAACAACACCCCGCCGGAAAATCTCATTCTCAAAATCAACACCTCACCTCCCGGCCAGCGCATCCAAGCCGATTTCCACAGCATCGAGCACCTCAGCGTGGGTGATCGCAGCGCCGAGCGGGCCGTCTTCCGCATCCGGCCGGATGACCAGGAACTCGCCGCCGCCCTGCCGCCCGGCCCCAGCCTCGCCGTGATCTACGCCAAACTGGACGAACCCGCCCACATCGTCCCCAAAGCCTACGTTCTCAAGTTCGGAGGCGCTCGAAACGACGGCGGTGACTGGTCCCGCATGGTGCGCGCAATCTGGCCGGAGGCCCGCCTCGTCGCCACCGGCTACCACACCCTTGCCATCCGAGCTGCCGCAGCGAGCGAAAAACCCGGCTCCGAAACCCCGGCAGAAGCCCCCGCCCCCTGAGACAATGCGATTGCGCTTTGACAAAGTCAGCTACCATTACCCCGGCCAAAAAACCCGGGTATTCGACCAAGCCGACTTCACCTTCCAGCCCGGACTCACCATCCTCAAGGGCTACTCCGGCTGTGGAAAAAGCACCCTCCTGCGCCTCGCCGCCGGCCTCCTCAAACCCCAATCCGGCCGCATCACCGCCGACACCCCCCACCGCCCGGGCTCCGTCCGTTTCCTCCGGGAGGAAGTCGGTTTCGTCTTCCAATCCCTCAACCTCCTCCCCCTTGCCAGCATCAAAAGAAACCTCAGCCTCGCCGCCTTCATCGCCCGCCAACCCCAGGCCGAAGCGCTCACCTGGCTCGACACCCTCGGCATCTCCGAGCTCGCCAAGCGCCGCCCCGCCGCCCTCTCCGGTGGTCAAAAACAACGCGCCGCCCTCGCCCGCGCTCTCGCCAAAAAACCCAACCTCCTCCTCCTCGACGAACCCACCTCCGGCCTCGACGACCACAACACCGACATCATCAGCCACGTCCTCAAACACAAACTCCCGGTCGGCACGACCTGCCTCATCGCCACCCACGACTCCCGACTCCTCTCCCTGACCAATGAGATCATTGATTTCGATACCAGCTTACCTGCTTAAAAACACCCTGCACCGCTGGCTCGAGAACCCGGCCTCCCCCGCCACCAAAGTCCTCGTTCCCTTCCTCTTCGCCGCCCTCGGCCTCTTCTTCTTCGGCCTCCTCCACCAAGTCGAAAACCGCCTATCCGCCCAACTCAACCGGGCCGACCTCCGCGCGATCCGGGCCGAAGAAGTCCTCTTCTCCGACGCCGCCAAAGAACGCCTTGCCCTCGGCACCAACGAATCCGCCCTCTGGGCCGACTACTGCGAAAGCTACCACGCCTTTCAACAAGCCCCTCTCCTCGCCGCGCTCGGCAACACCCGCCGCCTCCCCGTTCTCAGTTACGACGTCCCCCCGCCCTTCTTTTCCGTCCCCGAAACCGCACCCGGAGAGGACCGCCCCATCCTTCTCCTCACCAATCGCAAGCCGCCCGGCCAGCACGTCACCCTCGAGGTCATCGACCAAAAAATCGCCGCTCTCACCGCGCCTCTCGATCCCCTCCTCGAAAAAAGTTACCAAAAACCCGCCATCGCCGTCTTCCCCATCGAGTTCCTCGAACTCCCCCTGCAGCGCGGCTTTACCCAAATCCAAATCCTCGTTCCCCGCGCGGATCTCTCCACCGCCGAGCTCGCCCGCCTTCTCGCCAACCACGCCCAAGCGGAGAACCGCAGCCTCCGCGTCGAAACCTCCCTCGACGTCATCCAAGGCCTCGACCGCCTCCTCACACAGCAACAGCAAGCCCGCTTCGCCATCGGCACCCTCCTGACCCTCATCGTCAGCCTCACCCTCGGTTCCCTCTCCCTCCTCGAGTTCCGCCAGGAAAGCTACCTCATCGCCCTCATGCGTAGCTTCGGCATCCGCCCGCTCAACCTCCTCACCCACTACCTCCTCGAGACGAGCCTCCTCACCTTCTCCGGCATTTTTCTCGCCTACCTCCTCTACCAAAAAACCGCGCAAAGCCCCGCCGGGCTCAAAATCCCCTACCTCTCGCACACCCTCCCCGAACTCCTCGGCCAGGTCTCCCCTGCGGACCTCAACGCCCTTCTCATCGCGGCCGGCATTGGCGTCCTTCTCTCCGCCTTCCCCATCGCCCTCGGCCTCCGCAAACAACCCGGACTCCTCCTCCCCTAATCCCTCGATCACAACGATTTCTTTTTGCCATCATCCACTTTGGCCATATGATGGCGACTGATGAAGCCAATCCCGTCATCCACCCCCACGCCCCCCTCCCCCGAGTCCCTGAGTGAAGCCGCCATCCCCCTCGCCGCGGAGCTCCTGCGCGACTCCCTCGCCGCCCTCACCCCCTCCGAACGTCGCCAGGCCCGTTCGATGGCCCGCATGATGGACGACCCCATGGGCAAGACCCTCACCCTCGCCCTCACCGACCAGATTTTCCGCCCGCTCAATCCCCAGCGCGCCGCCAGCCAATACCGTCACCTTCTCGAAGAATACGGCGTCCCCTCCTACCTCAGCCTCCCCGAGCGCGCCGCCATGCAGGCGGGTTCCGCCGCCTCCCGGCTCCTCCCCGAGCTGGTCATGCCCGCCGTCACCGCGAAAGTCCGCCAGGACAGCCGCAAAGTGATCCTCCCCGCCGAAAACGAGCAACTCGAACCTCTCCTCGCCAAACACCGCGAGCGCGGCACCCGCCTCAACATCAACCAACTCGGCGAAGCCGTCCTCGGGGAAGAAGAAGCGAAACGTCGCCTCGAACTCAACCTCGAACGCCTGCGCCACCCGGATTGCGCCTACATTTCCGTCAAAATTTCCGCCATCTTCTCGCAAATTAACCTCGTCGCCTACCAGTGGTCGCTGGAAAACGTCAAAGACCGCCTGCGCGAGCTCTACCGTTGTGCCGCCGAGCACCCGTATGAGGACGAAAACGGCCGGAAATCCCCGAAATTCGTCAACCTCGACATGGAGGAATACCGCGACCTCCATCTCACCTGCGACGCCTTCCGCGAGGTTCTCATGGAACCCGAATTCCTCACGCACAGCGCCGGCATCGTCCTCCAGGCTTACCTCCCGGATTCCTTCAAAAAACAACAGGAACTCACCGACTGGGCCCGCCAGCGGGTCGCCCAGGGCGGTGCGCCCGTCAAGCTCCGCATCGTCAAAGGGGCCAATCTCGCCATGGAAGAAGTCGAGGCCTCCCTCCACGACTGGCCCCCCGCGCCCTACGGCTCGAAAAGCGAGGTCGATGCCAACTTCAAGCGCATGCTCCACTACGGCTGCCAGCCGGAAAACGCCCGCGTCATGCGCCTTGGCGTCGCTTCCCATAACCTCTTTGAAATCGCCCACGCCCTTGTTCTCCGGCGCGAGCTCGGCGTGGCAGACTTCGTTGAATTCGAGATGCTCGAAGGCATGGCCAACCACCAGGCCCGCACCGTGCAAGACCGGGCCGGCGGTCTCCTCCGCTACGCCCCCGTCGTCCACCGCGAAGACTTCCCCTCCGCTATTTCCTACCTCGTCCGTCGCCTCGACGAAAACACCCAAAGCGGGAATTTCCTCCGCGATCTCTTCGGCATGAGCCCCGGCGACCCCCGGTGGGAAGCCCAGAAAAACGCCTACCTCCACTCCCTCACCCTCATCGACAAAATCTCCTCCAGCCCCCGTCGTCAGCAATGCCGCGCCGGGGAAACCTACCAGGCACCCGCGCCCGGCCACTTCCGCAACGCGCCGGACAGCGACTGGACCCGGCGCGCCAATCAGGAATGGATCGCCGCTCTCACCAGCGACGCCCGCGCCCGGGAAATCAACCCCATCCCGCTCCAGATCGCCGGTGAGTTCCACGAGGCCCGCGAAAAAGCCAGTGGCCGGGACCCCTCGACGAACAAGACCTTCTACCAATACGCCTTAGCGAACGAGTATGACGTGGATCAAGCCCTCGCCACCGCCGCCACGGCTCAAAAATCCTGGGCCGGGCGTCCCGTGAGCGAGCGCGCCGAACTCCTCCGTGCCGCCGCCGCCCGGATCGCCTCACAGCGTGGCGAAACGATCGCCCTCATGAGCCGGGACGCAGCCAAAGCGGTTCCCGAAGGCGACGCCGAGGTGAGCGAAGCCATCGACTTCGCCAACTACTACGCCGAGAGTCTCTCCTGGCCCGGCCTTTACGACGGCACCACCCTTGAGCCCCTCGGCACCGTCGTCGTCACCCCACCCTGGAACTTCCCCTACGCCATCCCCTGCGGAGGCCTCCTCGCCGCCCTCATGGCCGGCAACGCCGTCATCCTCAAACCCGCGCCCGAGACCGTCCTCACCGCCTGGCACCTCGTCAATCAACTCTGGGAAGCGGGCTTCCCCCGCGAGCTCGTCCAGTTCCTCCCCTGCCCCGACGACCACGTCGGCACCCGTCTCGTCGCCAACGAAAAAACGGCCGCCGTCGTCCTCACCGGCGCTTACGACACCGGCATGCTTTTCCAGAGCTGGAAACCCGAAATGCGCCTCTTCGCCGAGACTTCCGGCAAGAACGCCCTCGTCATCACCA
>JBNNED010000227.1:0-3592 GCA_050285825.1 Verrucomicrobiales bacterium
CTCACCGCCGCCGCCGAACAGGACAACCTCTACGCCTCCGCCGCCAGCGACGACCAGCGCATCCCCGTCAACGGCACTCCCGGCTATCTCGTCGCCTCCCTCTACTCCGGCTGGCGCGCCACCGAGAACCTTGAGCTCGGATTTGCCATCGAGAACCTGACGGACGAAGACTACCGCTACCACGGCTCCGGCCAGAACGAACCCGGCACCAACGCCATCGTCTCCGCGACCATCAATTGGTAACGAAACAGTTCCCCCCTACGGGCTCGCTCCGGTCACGCCCCCCGAAAAGACCGGAGCGAGCTTTCCAAAATGCCTCCTTGCAGAAAAGCCCGCATCTTCGATATTGAAGCACGTGAAGACCTCAGCCGCCGTTCTCCTCTCCCTCCTCCTCCCCCTTGTCGCCCAGGAAGGGCCGAAAAGCAAGGCCGCAGACCTCGCAGCTCAAGGCGAAGAGAAAAACGACCCGCAAAACGCGCCCAAAGCCCCGCCGATCCAACAGCTTAACGAACACGAATTCCAGGTCGGCAAGGTCAGGATCGACAAACGCAGCCGCGCCATCTCCTTCCCCGGCGCGATCAATATGAACAAAGGCCTCCTCGAATACGGCATCGTCCACCTCAACGGCAAAATCCACGAAGCCCTCGTCGTCACCGACATCTCCCCTTTCAATCTCAACATCGCCTTCAAGCTCCTCCGCTACCCCGCTTCCGATGAACTTTTCGAGATCGTCGATGAGAAATTCAACCCCACCGGCAAGTTCCCCGAGCCCGCTCCCGAAGTCCGCCAGGGCGCGCGCATCGACATCGCCCTCACCTGGCAAGCCGACGGCCGGGAAAATCGCCGGCTCATGAACGAGCTCGTTTACCACACCACCCTCGAGCGCCCCATGCCGCCCGGCCCCTGGCTCTACACCGGCTCATACATGCTGGAAAACCGCTACAAGGCGGAAGTCAGTGGCGACATCTCCGCCATCTTCCTCGCCCAACCGGCCATGATTAATTATCCGGGCGAAGATCGCGTCAATGACGACGTTTGGATCGTCAACGAAAAGCATTGCCCGCCCGTGGACACCCCCGTCACCGTCACCATCACCCCCCACCAAAGCCCGCAACACAAAGAAAATCAAGAAAACCCAGATCAACAACCCGAACCCACCACGAACAAAAAGCCATGAAAGCCACCACCTTCATTACCACCGCCCTGCTCGGCCTCAGCGCCCTCACCGGACTCGCTCAGGACAGCGATAAAGCCCTCCTTTCGCTGAAAAAAGAAAGCCTGCCAGCCATCGCCAAAGGCAACGCCTTCCTCCTCTCCCAGCAGGAAGAAGCCGGGAACATCGGCAACGGCGAAACGCCCGCTCTCACCGCTCTCGCCCTGCGCTCCATCCTCTCCGATCCCTCTCGCGACCCCGCCGCACCGCTCGGCGAGAAAGCCCAGAAAGCCATCGACTACCTCCTCTCGACCCAGCAGGAAGACGGCGGTTTCTACAAACGCGGACACGCCAGTTATAACACCTCCACGGCCATCATGGCCCTCCTCGCCGCCGACGCCGAGAAATACAAGCCGCAGATCCTCAAAGCCCGCGCCTATCTCGTCGGCCAGCAAGCCCAGATCGAAGGCGAAGACGCGCAATTCGACGGGGGCTTCGGCTACGGAGGCGATCGCCGATACGCCGACATGTCGAACACCTACATGGCCATCGAGGCCCTCTACCACACCCGCCAGCTCGCCCACGATTCCGGCGCGGGCGAACAGCCAGAACTCGACTGGCAAGCCGCTCTCGACTTCGTCTCCCGTGCGCAAAACCTCCAGGCGACCAATCCCTTGAAAGGTGAATTGAAGGAAAAAGTCGGTAACGACGGTGGCTTCGCTTACTACCCCGGCGATTCCAAAGCAGGCGAGGAAACGGTCAACGGCAAGACCGCCCTCCGCTCCTACGGCTCCATCTCCTACGCCGGCCTCCTCTCCCTCGTCTATGCCGACCTCGATGAAAGCGACCCCCGCGTCAAAGCCGTCGTCAACTGGCTGGGCAAGAATTACACCCTCGACGAAAACCCCGGCATGGAGCACCAGGGCCAATACTACTACTACCAGGCCATGGCCAAATCCCTCGCCGCCGCGAACCTCACCAGCTTGAAAAACGCCCGGGGCGAAGACATCAACTGGCGTCGCGACCTCGCCGCCCGTCTCCTCAACGAGCAACGCGAAGACGGCTCATGGATCAACGCCAAAGCCTCCCGCTGGATGGAAAACGACCCCATCCTCGTCACTGCCTACGTCACCCAGGCCCTCACGCAGATCCACGCCACCCTGCCCGAAGCGGAGTAAGCAAGCGAAAGTCCATCATTCACCCGGGGGAAAAGCATTTCCCGCCGGGTTTTTTCGTTATTAGTAAAAAAAGAATACGTTCATTTGACGTTTTCTGCTACCCTCTTCCGCATGAACGAAGGCACGATCACTTGTCCGAACTGCGACCACCAATTCGAGCTCTCCGACGCCCTGCGCTCGCAAATCCGCCAGCAGCTTGAGGGCGAGGTGAAGGAAAAGCTGACCCAGCGTGAAGTGGCTCTGAAAAAGCGGGCCGACGAGCTGAGTGCCCGTCAGGAAGCGCTCGAGAAAAGCCGGGGCGAGATCGACGAGCAGGTCGCCCGGCAACTGCGGACGAAATCCGCCGAGCTGGAAAAAGCCGCCGCGCAAAAATTACAAAGCGCCCGGGAGGAGTTGGAAAAAGCCCGTCTCTCGCTCGACGAAGAATTGGCCAAAAAGCTGCAAGCCCAGCGCGCCGAGTTGGAAACTCAGGCCGCCGAGAAAGCGCGGGCGAAGTTCGAGAGCGAGCTCAAGGACCTGCGCGCGGCGGCCGCCGAAAAAGACGCCGACCTCAAGAATCTCCGCGAGCAGGAGATGGAATTACGCAAGAAACAACGGGAACTCGCGCGCGAGAAGGAGGAAGCCGAGCTCGCCATGCAGCGCAAGCTCGACGCCGAGCGCGAAGCCATTGCCAAGCAGGTTTCCGAGCGCCTCGCCGAGGAACACCGCCTCAAAGATCTCGAAAAAGAGCAACTCATCCGCAGCCTGCGCAGCTCCGTGGAAGACCTCAAACGCAAGTCGGAACAAGGTTCGATGGAAAGCCAGGGAGAGGCCTTGGAAATCGATCTCGAAGAACAAATCCAACAGCTTTTCCCCCACGATCTCGTCACCCCCGTCTCCAAGGGCGTGCGCGGAGCCGACATCATCCAGCAGGTGCGCAATCCCGTCCAGCAGGACTGTGGCATCATCCTCTGGGAAACGAAAAACACGAAGAGCTGGAGCGAGGCGTGGCTGGCGAAGTTCAAGGACGACATGCAGGAAAAACGCGCCGTTCTCGGCATTCTCGTCTCCGTGGCTCTGCCCGCCGGGCTGAAGCGTTTTGGCCGCGTCGACGGCGTCTGGGTCAGTGATCCCGCCTCGGCGCTTCCCCTCGCCACCGCTCTGCGCGAGCAACTTCTCGTCCTCCAGCGCGAGCAACTGGCCTCGGTCGGCAAAAACGAAAAAATGGAACTGCTCTACCAATACCTCGCGGGCACCCAGTTCCAGCAGAAGATCACGGGCA
>JBNNED010000228.1:0-3125 GCA_050285825.1 Verrucomicrobiales bacterium
GACATGGCCACCGCACCCGTTGCCGGGAAGCGGTCGCCCACCACCGCCAACATTGTTGGCCAGAAAAAGGTCTTACCAAGAGCATACACAGCCAGGGCGCCGACAGCAGCGCCGAAGCTATTGACGGCAGCCACCAAGTTCAAACCGACCACCGCGAGCAAGGCACAGACAAAGAGCAGGCCGATCGGGGAGAGACCCGCTTTTTCCTCCAAGGTGTGTGCCATAAAGCGAAGCACAAACATGAGGAAAGAAGTGATCACGAAGAGGATTTTTCCTTGTTCCGGGTTCAGGATGGCCCCGGTGATGTTTTGAATCCAGCCATCGGTTCCCAACTCCACGGCACCCACAAGAGCGTGGGCGATGAAGAGCACGAAGAGGAGCCAGTGACCCACCGAGAAATTCGTAATTTTAGCGACGACCCCGAGCAAGACGATCCCGACAATCGCACCGATGACGTTCGGCATGGAGCCACCGTCAAAGAATGGAGCCACCGTGTTTTTCGTGAAGAGGAAAAGCATGAAGCAGACCACGGCACCGCTGAGCAAACCGACGTCTTTGAACATCTCGCCAATCTTGAGACCTTTTTCGGACGCCTCGGATTTTGGGTATTTTTGCCCGAGGAACATCACCCCGTAAACCAAGGTCGGCACGAGGTAGAGAGCGAGCTGCCACTTCCAGCTCCAAGCGTTATCGCCACTGCCCAAGGTCCACCCGATGAGACCACCGAAGATCATCCCAAGAGGCCAGGAAGCGTGAAGAATGTTCAGATAATGTGTCCGCTGTTTGGGGAAAATGGTGGAGACGAGTGGGTTTGCCACTGCTTCCAAGGTGCCGTTCGCCAAAGCAAAAATGAAGGTCCCCCAGTAGAGGAATTGATACGCCGCAGAAATCTCCTGCCCCTGCGTCGCTGCCAGCGTTACGAAGGCCGAGAGAACATGGAAGGCAAAGGCCGCAAGCACCAGCTTGCCGTAACCAATTTTATCCACAACCACCCCGCCGATAATGATCCCGAAGCAGAAGCCCGTGAATCCAGCGCCCCCGATGGCCCCTAATTGTGCGGCTGAAAAGCCGAATTCGTCAGCCCAGTTCGCGAAGATCCCTCCCCGCACCCCGAAGCCCACACCCGCTGCCAGGATGGCCATAAAGCCGGCCCAGAGCAGGCGCTTCCGATTAATTCCATTTTCGTCAATACTCATTGTTGTCGTGTTTGCTTATTTCCCCTCAACTCACTGAAAGGGCGTTTAACCTGACTCGCGCATCACCGGATGACAAGTCAGGAATTGCCAGCATACGCAGGCAAAGCGCCCGATCATTCAGGAAAATGACAAGTTTCTGCCCCGAGTTTTAACAAGCCCCTGTAAAGCAAGGACTCACACGCGAAACGCCAACTCCCTCAGAAGAAGCTCAAGCCTTGCGACGTTGCAGAAAAAGGTCGATCCCATCGCACAGCGCGACCCAGCTCGCCTCGATAATACTGTCGGAAACACCCACCGTCCCCCAGGTCTTCTCCCCATCGGTGTGGACGATGAGCACGCGCGTTTTCGCCGCCGTCGCCTCCTCGCCATCGATGATCCGCACTTTATAATCGACCAGCGAGACTTCCTCGATCTCCGGGAAAAAGGGCACCAGCGCCTTGCGCAGGGCGCGGTCGAGGGCATTGACCACTCCGCGACCCTCCGCCACGGTGTACTCGGCCTCGCCGTCCACTTCCAGCTTCACCGTCGCCTCGCAGACCGGATTATGTCCGTCGCGATACTGGCGGAAGCTGCAATGATACTCCTTCAAATGCCACGGGCGCTCACAGTCCCCGCATTCCCGGCGGATGAGGAGTTCCAGCGAACCCCCTGCGGCCTCGAAGGAATAACCCTGCTGCTCCAGCTCCTTGACCTTGGTCAGCACGGCTTTCGCCTCGGCGCTGCCCTTTTCCAGCGGCAGGCCCAATTGCTCCGCCTTCATCAGAATATTCGACTGGCCGGAGAGCTCGCTGACCAGAATCTGCTGCTCGTTGCCCACCTCCTCGGGTCGGATGTGCTCGTAGGTCCGCGCCAGCTTCTGCACGGCATTCACGTGCATCCCGCCCTTGTGCGCGAAGGCCGTCCGACCCACGAAAGGCGCACGGGCGAAGTGTGGATTATTCGACACGTCATCGACGAAAAAGGACAACTCCCGCATCTTCGTCAGGTCCTTGACGGCCTCCTTCCCCATCTTCAGCTCCACGATCGGGATCACCGAAGTCAAATTACAATTCCCCGTCCGCTCCCCGTAGCCATTGATCGTCCCCTGCACCTGCGTCGCGCCCGCCTCCACCGCCGCCACGGCATTGGCCACCGCCAGCTCGCAGTCATTGTGCGTATGAATCCCCATCTCCGTCTCGGGAAATTCCCGCCGCACCCGCTCGCAGATCTCCTTGATTTCCGTCGGCAGGCAACCCCCGTTCGTATCACAGAGCACCAGCGAATCCGCCCCACCCTCGACCGCCGCCCGCAAGGTCCCCAGCGCATACTCCGCATCGTCCTTGAAGCCGTCGAAAAAATGCTCCGCATCATAAACGACCTCCCGCCCCGCCGACTTCAAATGCCGCACGGTGTCCCGGATCATGGCCTGATTCTCCTCCCCCGTCGTCCGCAAAACCTCCGTCACCTGAAGGAGCCAGCTCTTCCCGAAAATCGTCACCACCGGCGTCTCGGCATCAAGCAAAAGCTGCACCTGTGGATCTTCCTCGACCGCCAAATCCGCCCGCCGCGTCGAGCCAAAAGCCGCGATCTTCGCATGCTGCCACTCCAACTTCGCCGCCTCCTTAAAAAACTCGATATCCTTCGGGTTCGACCCCGGCCAGCCGCCCTCGATGTAATCAATCCCGAACTCATCCAGTCGCTTGGCAATGCGGACCTTATCCAGACCCGACAAGAAAAAGCCCTCGCCCTGCGTCCCATCCCGCAGGGTCGTATCATAAATGCGCACTCGATGATTCATTAGCTGGAGAAAGACCGCGACCCTACGCCTCCCCCGCCCGAAACGCAAGCACCGCTTTGCCCGCACCCCACGGAACGCGGATGGAATGCCCGACGGGTGCTTCAGCCCGCCTCCCCCAAAACAGGGACGGGACGTCCCTGCTACTTTCCCAC
>JBNNED010000229.1:0-8380 GCA_050285825.1 Verrucomicrobiales bacterium
TGGAGCAAAATGTGAAGGCCGCCCTGCGCATCTCAGACCACGCCTATGTCATCGAGCATGGCAAGGTGGTGATCGAGGGCAATGCGAAGGAACTGGCCAGCGACCAGCGCGTCGCGGACGCCTATCTGGGTGGGCACGTCCACAGCGACACCTGACGCCGAGGCGCATTCCATACCGATCTCCGATCCCGGCAACCTCACCGCCGGGATCGGACGCTTATGATGAATTCAGACTTTCAAGGGCGCATACTGGATCCCTTCGCCGCCGCCGTTCCCGGCCCCGACGCACCAGACGTGCCTCTCAAACAGCTGCAAGAAGAGTGAAAGAACAACCATGACCAGCCCCGTCACCTTTCCCCCCTCCATCTGGGCCGTGACTGCACCTCCCCGCACCCCTACCGCGCCTCTGACCGAAGGCTCGACCGCCCCGCAGTGCGCCGGCGTGATCCACACCGACTTCGAGCGCGGATTCATCGCGGCGGAAGTCGTGGCCTACACCGACCTCATCGCCGCAGGTTCGAAAAACGCGGCCAAGGAAGCGGGCAAACTGCGCATCGAAGGCAAGGAATACCTCGTCAAAGACGGCGACGTTGTCGAGTTCCGCTTCAATGTATGAGCGTCTGAAAAGCCCTCACTCGCGCCCGCCGGAAACCTTGCGGTATTCCGAGGGGCTCATGCCGTAAACGCGGGAAAAGGCCCGCGAGAAGGAGGAAAAGGAATTGAAGCCGCATTTCACGGCAATATCGCCCACGCCATCGATGCCCTCGCGCAGGAGATGCGTCGCGCGCACGAGCCGCACCGAGCGCACGAAATGGCCGAGTGAGACGCCGACTTCCTCGCGGAAGCGCTCGCGCAGATAACTCCCGGAGCAGTCCATTTTTTCCGCCAGGGTCGCCACCGCGAGATCGCCCTCGATGTTATTGAAGACAAACTCCCGCACCCGCGCGCCCACCCCCTCGGCTTGCTCGACCGGCTCGATGGCTTCCCCGTGCGAGACGAGGGAAAGGAGTTCTTTCAGGCGTTGGCAGAGGGCGTAGATATCTTCCTGACTTTCAGCCACTTGGTAGCTTTTGAGAAAACGCTCGAAACCCACTTCAGCCTCGCTTCCCAAGCGCCGCGGGCTACTTCTGAGGGCGTCCAGACCCGCCCAGTGCTCCGTTTCGAGGTCGAAGGTGATGTAGAGCCAGCAAAAGTCCTCGGGCAGGTCGAGGTAGTAATGAACCTGGTGCGGAAACATCAAAAAAGCGTCACCTTCCCGCATTTTCCAATTCTGGGTCTCCACCCCGACATCGCCGTCGCCCTGCACCAAGTACAGCAAGACGAAGCGGGAGTGCTGGTCATAGCGACCGGTGCGCGCCGAAATTCCTTCCCAGCCAGCGACCTCGTGCTGCTGACGCTGACGCGAGAAAGCGAGGACGTTGCGAGGCAGAAGGCCCTGGCTCCAGTCCAACCCCGCGAAATAATCACTCGGAGTGGCTAAGTTCTGGGCGACGTGCGCGAGTTCGGACGTTTTTTTCACTAATCGAGTCTAATCCCTCGCCCGCCGCCGAATCCAGTACTAAATGCACATTGCTGTGCTCCTGCAACCAACTCGCCGGGACCTCGGGGCCGACCTCACCGGTGAAAGCCCGCTCTAAAATGGCCCGCTTTTTCTCGCCCCACGCCATTAAGACCACTCGCTTCGCTTCGAGAATCGTCCGCACGCCCATCGTCACGGCATGTGTCGGAACCCGCCCGATGCCGCCGAAAGCCGCCGCCGCGTCGCGTCGCGTCACTTCCGCGAGCTCGACGCGACGTGTGCGCGTGTCTTTTTCCGAGCCCGGTTCGTTAAAGCCGATATGGCCGGTGCGCCCAATGCCCAGCAACTGCCAATCCAGGCCGCCGGCCTCGCGGATGGCCTCCTCGTAGCACTGGCAATGGGCCGCGACTTCCCCCGCTGCGTAGAGACCCGGCGGGAGGTGGACCGCGCCGGGATCGACATCGAGGTGATCGAACAAATTCTCCCACATGAAGTGCCAGTAGCTCTCTTCGTGATCGCGCGCGAGCCCTTCGTACTCATCGAGATTGAAGCTGACAACGTTGGCGAAGGACAGGCCTTCTTCGCGATGCCGGCGAATGAGCTCGGCGTAAAGTGGGAGAGGTGTCGAGCCCGTGGCCAGGCCCAGCACGGCTTTTTTCCCCAGCGCCGCTTTCCGGCGAATGAGGGCTTCAAGTTCGTCAGCCACGGAGCGGACGGCTTCTTGCGGAGAGGAGAAGGTCGAGACGGAGATCATTTTTTCGAGATGAGAGGAAGAAGGATGAAAGGATCGTTTTTGTGAAACGTATTTTATCCTGACATTTTTGATTGCGCAAGAGACGATTTGTGCTTTTTTAAAAATCGAAACAACACCGATTCATCAGCAGTATCAGAAAATTATGAGTGAACTAAAGACCCCATCGCGCCGCCAGATTCTCAAAACCGGCAGCACTCTCGGAGCCGCCGCCCTCGCCGGATTTCCCCACATCGCCAACGCCCAGGCCGGGAATAACGAGACGATCAAAATCGGCATCGTCGGCTGTGGCGGACGCGGCACCGGCGCCCTGACACAGGCGCTCTCGGCCGATGAAAACACGAAACTCTGGGCCATCGGCGATGCCTTCGACTCCCAAGTGCAAAACGCGCTGAAAAACACCACGAAGTTCGGCGAGCGCAGCAAAGTCCCCGCTGAACGCCAGTTCACCGGCCTCGAGGCCTTCCAGCAGGTCATCGACTCCGGCGTTGATCTCGTCATCCTCACCGCCCCGCCCGCCTTCCGCCCGCAGCACCTCCGCGCCGCCGTCGAGGCCGGCAAGCACACCTTTTGTGAAAAACCGATGGCGGTCGACATGGCCGGGATCCACTCCGTGCTCGAGTCCGCCAAGATCGCCAAACAAAAAAATCTCGCCATCCAACACGGCTTCTGCTGGCGCGCCCACCCGGAAACCCGCGAGCTTTACAAGAAGATCCACGACGGCGAGCTCGGCCGCGTCATCTCCATCAACGGCAACTACCTCGCCAGTCCGGTCAAGCCTCTCCCCGTCGGCACGAAGAAGCCCGAGGGCATGGGCGACGTGGAATTCCAGATCCGCTGGTGGTTCAATTTCGAATGGCTCTCCGCCGGTCCTCTCGTCGAGCAGTGCATCCACACCGTCGATAAAGTCGCCTGGGCCATGGGCGACATTGCCCCGATCGCAGCCTACGCCAACGGCGGAAAAATCGGCCAGGACCACCCCGGCAACATCTACGATCACTACAACGTGACCTACGAATACCCCGGCGGCGTCTTCGCCCACGTCAACCAACGCCACTTCGTGAAAAGCTATACCAACGTCTCCGATGCCATACAGTGCGAAGGCGGCACCGGCATCGCCCCCGGCCGCTGCGCCATCAAGGACAAAGACGGCAAGATCACTTGGCGTTCCAAGCCGATTGAAGGCGAGAACAACATGTATCAAGTCGAGCACAACGAGCTCTTCGCCGGACTGCGCGCCGGGAAAATCATCAACGCCGGGGAATACATGGCCAACTCCACAGCCCTCGGCCTCCTCGGTCGCGAAGCCGCCCACACCGGACAGCGCATCACCTGGGAGCAGCTCTTCAAATCCCAGGAAGACAAAGCGCCGGACGACTTGAAAATGGAGGACGACTTCCCCATCGCCCCCGTTCCCCGCCCCGGCACCTACCAGCTCGGCTAAGCCCGCAAACCGTGCAGTAGGCTACGTGCAGTGGGCTTCCAGCCCGCTGACTTCATAAGACCGCAAACCAGACGCACCCGTCGGGATTCCACCTGCAGTCCATCCCCCCAAACCGCGCACTCAACAAATCCACCTCCCAAGCTCCGCCCTGCCGGAGCTTTTTTTCTCCCCCCGCACTCGCCAAATCACAAACTTCTCCCTAGACTGACCACCATGAAGCCCATCCAAACCCTTTCCATCTTGGCCCTGGCCTGCCTGCCCGCCTGCAAACAAAAGAGCTACCCCCTCCTCCCGCGCGAAGCCGCCGCCGAACAAAGCGCCCCCGCTGCCGAGAAAAGCAGTGAAAAGGCGGAGGAAAAAGCGGAACCGGCCGCCCCGGCTCCAGAAAAAGAAGCCGCCGCCGCTGTAAAATCCGAACTCGATCTCACCGGACTCACTCCCATCCCCGCCGACTTCCCCCTGCCCTCTCCCCACCTCCTGCCCGTCACCCGGAAAATCCACTCCCTGCTCAAAGACGACCTCCCGGCGGAAGCCACCGCGATGAAGGCTTATGAGGAAAGCGTTCCCGCCATCAACGACTCCACCTTCCAGATGGTCCCCATCCCCGGCGGCACCCTCACCATCGGTTCCCCGGAAGGCGAAGCCGAGCGCGGCGAGGACGAAAAACAGGTCAAGAATCTCGAAATCAAACCCTTCTGGATGGCCAGCACCGAGACCACCTGGGGGCTCTACCAGGTCTTCATGCAATCCCAGCTCGCCCGCAACAAAGACGGCTCGATCAACAAGGACGGCGACATCTATTCCTCCGAAGACCCCGAGCTCGAAGGCCAGAAGCTGCCGGACGTCGTCACCCAGCCCACCCCGCCTTACATGGCGATGCACTTCGAGATGGGCGAAGGCGGTTACAACCCGGAATACCCCGCCATTTCCATGACCCAGCACGCCGCCTCGAAGTTCTGCGAATGGCTCACCGCCCACACCGGCCACTACTACCGCCTCCCGACCGAAGCCGAGTGGGAGTTCGCCTGCCGCGCCGGCACGACCACGGCCTACTCCTTCGGCGATGATCCCGCCCAGCTCGGCGACTACGGCTGGTTCGAGGACAACTCCGACTTCAACTACCACCCCGTCGGGGCCAAAAAACCCAATCCCTGGGGTCTTTACGACATGCACGGCAACGTCACCGAATGGTGTCTCGACTTCTACCTGCCCGATCGCGCCGGGGTGAGCGAAGGCAGCCTCAACCCCCTTCCCGTCTCCAAAAACCGCTACCCGCGCGTCACCAAAGGCGGCCACTGGGACACCTCCGCCGCCGATGCCCGCTCCGCCGCCCGCATCCCCTCGAATCCCGGCTGGAAAGTCACCGACCCCCAGATCCCCAAATCCCTTTGGTATCATACGGATGCGCCGTACATCGGCTTCCGCGTGGTGCGCCCGCTGGCCAAGCCCTCCGTTGAGGAAATGCACCTCCTCTGGAACCTCGGGCCCGGTGAGCTGGAGTAAATTGAGAGAGCGCTCTCCCGCCATTTTTCATCCCTCCTTCATGAAAGCTTCATCATGAGTCGCCATCCTCGGCTCATGAGAAAAATCACCATCTCGCTACCTCCAGGCCTCCTCCGCGCCCTCGGCCCCTCCACGGCACACCAGCAAATCAAAATCACTTCGATTCTGCGACAAGCCGTCGGGCGAAAATCCTCTCTCCCCCTCAACCAGCCCGAACTCAGCCGCCTCCCCTTGGGCGAACTTCTCCGCCGCACGGCTCCCTCGCCCCTGCGCCCGCGTGATCCCGCCCGCGAGTTATTCGACTGAACGAGTCCCGCTCGCGAGCTCTTCCCGTCGCCTCCGCTCCTCCTGCAGTTGCGCCAGGCTCACCGGCTTACCAAACAAGCGCGCGGCCCACCAGCAGCCAGCCAGCCCGCCGGCCAGGTGATATAAATGCCCGATGGCAAAGATCTCACCGAGTCCCACCCGCACGAGCAATCGCCCGAAGGCTCCGAAAACCGGCACGCCCAACTGCGGCGTCATTATAAACAGCAAAAAAGCCGCCAGCAGGAAGCCGCGCCCGAGGTTTTTCCCCGACACCGGCAGCAGGAGCATCCGCGATTCCGGGGAAAGCGTCACCAGCGCCAGGAGCAGCGCCATGACTCCGCCGGAAGCCCCGACCAGTGGGTCTTGCGACATCTCGGGTCGCCACGCCTGCACCAGCACCTGCGCCGCCGCCCCCGCCAGCACCCCCGCGCTAAAAACCCGCCAGCTCCGTCCCCGACCCAGAATGTGATCGAGTCGCGAAGCTCCATAATAAAACAATCCGGCATTCAGCAAGACATGCCCCCAGCTCGCGTGTAGCCAGGCATGCGTCAGCGGCTGCCACCAGCGCCCCGCCCGCAGCCCCTCCCAGTTCAAGCCGAGAAGTCCGTAAAAATCCCGCACGCGCCCGGTCTCATCCACCACCCCGCCCGTGAGGGCAATCCCCGCAAAAACCAAGACCATCACCGCCGCGCCCAGCGTCGGAAAGTGCCAGCCCGGCCCCGCCAGGCGCACCCAGCCAGCTCCTCTGCGCTTCTCGGATTGACGATTCTCCGACATCACTTTCCTCAGACAATTCAGGCGGAAAAATGCTCAAAATAACAAGCCGAACCCGAGCTTTCTCCGTCTTGTCAAACGCCGGAAATCAGCTATTCTTCACGGCCATGAAAGCTTTTTTCGTCCTCCTCCTCAGCTCTGCGCTCCTCTGGGGCCAGGCCGAAACGCCCGCGACGGCGGTCCCCAGCGAAAGCCCCGAAACGACTGAAAGCCCGCAGCCCCCTCAGCCAAAGCAAGTGACGCTGGAAGACGACGGCACCCGCGTCTCGGTCCTTGGCTACCACGTTTTTTCCTCTTCGGAACCCGCCACCCAGATGCGCATCCCCACGGAAAAATTCCGTGAACAAATGCAACGCGTCAAAGACTCCGGCATCCCCGTCATCACCCTCGATCAGTTTCTCAAATGGCGTCGCGGCGAGGCCCCCCTCCCGCCCAAAGCCATCCTCATCACCATGGATGATGGCTGGAAGTCCGTTTACACCGAAGCCTACCCCATCATGAAGGAGCTCCAGCTTCCCTTCACGATCTACCTCTACATGAATTACGTCGACGGAGGCGGGCGCGCCCTCACCACGGCCATGATCAAAGAGATGATGAAAAGCGGCCTCTGCACCATCGGCTGCCACTCCACCTCCCACCCCTTCCCCGCCACCGTCAAACGCCACGCCAAAGCGGGACCCGAGGCTTATGGGGACTTCCTCAGCCGTGAGATGGCCGACTCGAAGAAATTCCTCGAAGAGAAATTCGGCCAGAAAGTCACGACCTACGCCTACCCCGGCGGCTACCACACGCCCGAGATGCACCTGCTGGCTGACGAACTCGGCTACGACCACCTCTTCACCGTCATCCCCGGCAAGGTTTCGCGGGATTCCCCCATCCACACGCTCAACCGCTACATCGTCCTCGGAAATCACGACGCCGCCTTCGAAGCCGCTCTCACCTTCCGCAACGGCGCCCTCGCCGGAGGCTCTGCCACGCTCGCGGCGCCGCCCACAACCCCGCACCCGGTCCAGCCCGCGCCCGGTGCCCTCGTCGAATCCCGCCTGCCAAAAATCTCCGCCGATCTCAGCGAAGTGGCCGATCTCGATCCCGAAAGCCTCGAAATGCTCGTGGGGGGCTTCGGCAAAGTGCCGGCCAAGTACAACGCCGAAAAGAAAAGCTTCTCGTGGAAAATCAACCGTCCGCTGCGTCAGCCCGCGACCCAGGTCAAAGTCACCTGGAAGGATACGAAGGGAAAAGCGGCGGAAAAAGACCTCGAATGGTTCTTCCGGCTCGACTACTCCGCCGCTTACCTCCCTAAGTGAGCAATTTTAGAAATCGCGAGCCACGGACAAGAGGTGATTCCGGCTAAAAATCCTCGTTTTCAATTTCAAAAGAAGCGGAAAAAATCAGATTTCTGAAAAAAAGATCAATTTTCGACTTGCCACCCGGCCCGTTTTAGCGTTTTTTCAGCCCGAAACCCCATTTTTCATGGCTAAGAAAAAACTCGACGGCGCGCAAGCCCTCATCAAAACCCTCGACGATCTCGGCATCGAATACATCTTCGGATACTCCGGCGGTGCCGCCATTCCCATCTTTGACGCCCTGGAAACCGTCAAAACCAAGATCAAATTCATCCTCGTCCGCCACGAGCAGGGCGCTGTCCACATGGCCGACGGTTACGCCCGCGCCACCGGCAAGCCCGCCTGTGTCCTCGTGACCTCCGGTCCCGGCGCCGGCAACACCATCACCGGCCTCATGACCGCGCAGATGGACTCCGTCCCCATGATCGTCCTCTGCGGCCAGACCGTGAGCTGGATGCTCGGCAAAGACGCCTTCCAGGAGGCCGACATCTTCGGCATCACCATGCCCGTGGTGAAGCACAACTACCTCGTTAAGGAAACCAACGCCCTGCCGCGCATCGCCCGGGAGGCCTACCACATTTCCACGACCGGTCGCCCCGGACCCGTCCTCATCGACATCCCGAAAGACATCTCATCCGGCGAGTTCACCGGTGATCTCAAGCCCGAGTTCAGCCTGCCCGGTTACCAGCCGGAAAAAGCCTTCGACATCTGCGCTGATTCCGTCACCGAAGCCGCCGAGCT
>JBNNED010000230.1:0-6174 GCA_050285825.1 Verrucomicrobiales bacterium
CGTGATGTCGAACGCTACGGCGTCAACTGGCAGCACACCTACCAGCTCGTTATCAAGTTCGGAGCCCACGAATACCTCGAACAACGCTACCCCGCCGTTTATCGCCACCTCTGCCAGTTCGAAACCAAACTCAAGAACCGAGGCCAATGCAAATACGGCCGCGCCCGCAAATCCCAAGACGCCTCCAAACCCTACCCCGGCCAACACCACTGGCTGGAACTGGATAACAATCCTTCGGATGAATACATCGGAATGTTCACAGGCACCAAAATTCTCTATCAGGAAATCGCCCAAAAACTCCCCTTCTTCTTCGATAAATCAGAAGGCTATCTCGTAAATGACACCTGTTACATAATGACGAGTAATTCCGTTCCATTGGAAGCTCTAACAGCAATATTGAACTCAAGTATTTTCAGAGCGTGCTTCAAAGACAACTTCCCTGAGAACGCAGGCAACACATATCGAGCTAAAAAGTCCTTCTTCGAGAAAATCCCCATCAAAAAGCCCACGCCTCAACAAGCCAACCTCTTCGCAGCCCTCGTCCCCCTCATCCAGTTTGCCAAGGCCGACGAACAAAGCGCCGCCTACCAATTCCTCGAAGACCTCATCGATGCCTGCGTCATGGAGTGCTACTTCCGCGACCACATGGCCGAGCGCGACCTCCTCTTCCTCGACCAGCTCGCCCCCACCCTAGACAAAGTGGCTCAGACATTCCTGTCTGAGGAATTCTCTCAAGATGACAGACAGGAATGTCTGTCCTACTTCCTCAACCTCCACAACGCCCCCACCGCCAAAATCCGCAACCAACTCGACCACCTCACCACCAAATCCCCCGACCTCCTCGCCATCATCAAGAACGAAGGGAAAGTCGAGTAGCCCGGACATTCCCGTCGGAGGCTTCCCTCTCTCCGGTCGGCAAGGAACCCGCCAAGCCCTGGTTTTTCCAGCCTTCGGCTCCCTTTTCCAAGTGCCCGTTCTTTGAAAACAGGTCGTCGTTTTAACGAAACAAGTGCCTGTTCTCTTAAAACGGGTCGTCGTTTTAACGAAACAAGTGCCCGTTCTCTTAAAACAGGTCGTCGTTTTAACGAAACAAGTGCCTGTTCTCTTAAAACAGGTCCTCGTTTTAACGAAACAGGTGCCCGTTCTCTTGCACCAACTACTTGTTTCCTTGCTCCGGGCACTTGTTTCACTGCTCCCGCGACTCCCCACATTACCCCAGGCCAAGCTAGAGCTTGGCGTTCCTGCCCCATTCCTAATTCCTAATTCTCAATTCTCTTTTCCAAGCGGGCGGCCGATTTCTTTTCCGAAAGCTTCTGGAAATGTCCCGCACACATGATAGGCTGCCGGATATGGACACCATCAGAACCTTCACCACCGGCTCCGGCTCCGAAGCGCATTTCCACTCTCTGCCCGCTCTGGCTGAACAAGGATTTCCCGGGATCAAGCGCCTCCCGGTCTCCATCCGCATCGTGCTCGAGTCCGTCCTCCGCCATGTCGATGGCCGCAAAGTGACCGAAGACGACGTCCGCAATCTCGCCGCCTGGAACGCGCAGTCGCCCGGCGATTACGAGGTCCCCTTCACCGTGGCGCGCGTCGTCCTCCAGGACTTCACCGGCGTGCCCCTCGTCGTCGATCTCGCCGCCATGCGTGATGCCGCCAAAGAGGCCGGGGCCGATCCCGCCCTCGTCGAGCCGCTCGTCCCCGTCGATCTCGTCATCGATCACTCCGTGCAGGTCGATTTCGCAGGCTCCCAGCAAGCGCTCAACCGCAATCTCGAAATTGAATTCATCCGCAACCAGGAGCGCTACGAGTTTCTCAAATGGGGGCAACAGGCCTTCGACACCTTCGGCGTCGTTCCGCCCGGCATCGGCATCGTCCACCAGGTCAATCTCGAGCACCTCGCCAAAGGCGTCCTGGAAAAAGACGGCGTCTATTACCCCGACACCCTCGTCGGCACCGACTCCCACACCACGATGATCAACGGCCTCGGCGTGGTCGGCTGGGGCGTGGGCGGCATCGAGGCGGAAGCCGGCATGCTCGGCCAGCCCGTCACCTTCCTCGTCCCGGAAGTCGTCGGCGTCCACCTCCACGGCAAACTCAACGAAGGCGTCACCGCCACCGATCTCACTTTGAAAATCACGCAAATGCTGCGCGCTCACGGCGTCGTCGGCAAGTTCGTCGAGTTCTTCGGTCCCGGCGCGGAAGCGCTCTCGCTCCCCGACCGCGCAACCATTGCCAACATGGCTCCCGAATACGGTGCCACGATGGGCTTCTTCCCGCTCGACGCCGAGACGATCAAGTATCTCAAAGGCACCGGACGCAGCGAGGAACTCTGCACGACCGTCGAAAATTACTTCAAAGCCCAGGACATGTGGGGCATCCCGCAGCGCGGCGAAATCGATTACACCGATGAGCTGGAACTCGACCTCTCCTCCGTCGTCCCCGCCGTTTCCGGCCCGAAGCGCCCGCAGGACCGCATCGACGTCCCCGCGCTGGGCGAGACTTTCAACGAGCTCTTTTCCGCTCCGAGTTCCGACGGCGGCTTCGGTCTCCCTGCCGAGGCCCGCACGAAAACCGTCGAAGTCCACATGAAGGAGCCCGCCGGCTTTGCCGTCGATTCCCTCCTCGCCAAGGTCAAACCCGGAGCCTCGCTGAACGAAGCCGAAATGACGACCAACCGTCCCGCCCCCGATCCGGTCGCCGTGGCCGAGGCTTTTGATCCCATCGACACCCGCCTCCAGCACGGATCGGTCCTCATCGCCGCCATCACTTCGTGCACGAACACCTCGAACCCCAGCGTGATGCTCGCCGCCGGTCTCGTCGCCAAAAAAGCGAACGAAAAAGGCCTCAAAGTCCCGCCCTACGTCAAAACCTCGCTCGGCCCCGGCTCCCGCGTCGTCACCGACTACCTCGAGGCCACCGGCTTGCAAGCGGAACTCGACCAACTCGGCTTCGAAACCGTCGGCTACGGTTGCACGACCTGCATTGGCAACTCCGGCCCCCTCCATCCCGCCATCGAAGGTGCGATCAAAGAAGGCGATCTCGTCTGCGCCTCCGTGCTCTCCGGCAACCGGAACTTCGAGGCCCGCATCCACGGCGCGATCAAAGCGAACTTCCTCATGTCGCCCCCTCTCGTCGTGGCCTACGCCCTCGCCGGTCGCGTCGACCTCGATCTCACCCGGGATCCCCTCGGCGAAGACCAAAACGGAGAACCCGTTTACCTCAAGGACCTCTGGCCCGACAGCGCGGAACTGACGCAGGTCATCGGCTCCGCTCTCAAACCCGAGGTCTTTTCCAAACTCTACGCCAATCTTGACGGCGCTTCGGAGAAATGGAACGAGATCCAATCCGCCACCGGCGACCTCTATGACTGGAGTCCGGACTCGACTTACATCCAGCTCCCGCCCTTCTTCGAGGCCTTCAGCCGCACTCCCGCCAGCGAGGCCGGCGACATCCTCGACGCTCGCCCGCTGGGCATTTTCGGAGACAGCGTCACCACCGACCACATCTCGCCCGCCGGCTCCATCACGGAAACGAGTCCCGCCGGGCAGTATCTCCTCGAACACGGCGTGCAAAAAGCCTCCTTCAACTCCTTCGGCTCCCGCCGGGGGAACGACCGCGTCATGACCCGGGGCACCTTCGGCAATGTCCGCATTAAAAACCTCATGGCGAGCCACGAGGGCAAGCAAGTCGAAGGCGGCTACACCCTCTACTTCGGCGACGAAGAAGTGCCCGCCCCCGACAAAGCGATCGACTCCCAACACGGCGGCCGGGCCACCTTCATCTACAACGCCTCCGTCGCCTACCAGAAAGAAGGCCGCAAGCTCATCGTCATCGGCGGAGAAGACTACGGCATGGGTTCCTCGCGCGACTGGGCCGCCAAAGGCACGGCCCTTCTCGGCGTGCAAGCCGTAGTCACCAAGAGCTTTGAACGCATCCACCGCTCGAACCTCATCGGCATGGGCGTTCTCCCGCTCAACTTCCAGAACAAGGCGGATTTCGACAAAATCTCCGGTCTCCAAGACGCCACCTTCTCGATCACCGGTCTCAACGGCCCGCTGAGCCCGAAACAGGAAGCGACCCTCAGCGCCAAAAGCCCGGACGGCAGCGAAGTCAGCGTCCCGCTCGTCGTGCGACTCGACACCCCTGCGGAAGTCGACTACTACCTCAGCGGCGGCATCCTCCCCTACGTCCTGAACCAAATCCTCGACAAAGCCGCCTCCTGACCAGCCACTTATGCCAAGAACACTCAAGCGATCACCATCAAGGCGTGGTCGATCAACTTGGCTCAAGGTGGGGGGAGCCAGGCTCCTTTACGATCTCCCTGAGAGCATATTGACTTCGTGAGAGCCGCAGCCCCGGCCAAGGCTGCCTGAGCGAGGTAGTTTACCAAAGAAATGAAAAGTCCGATTCTCGTTGCCTGTTTTTGCCTGATCGCTGTGTTCGCATCAGCCGCACCGCCTCAAGCTAAGGACTGGGTGACTCCTTCCAGCAAAATACCACCGGGTCTCGCGCAAGTTGATCATCAGATTGCTGAAGATCGTTACTACGAGTGCCAAATTACCAAGCTCGGGACAGCTCTTGACCGGCTGAAAGATCAGGAGTTCATCGAGTTGACCGATGAACTTGCCGTTTACTACGCGGGTCACTCTTACAGGCCGCAAAAGGGAGCGAAAGCCTACTTGGTCAGAGCTGCCTTTATGAATGACACGGGGCGCTTCTCACTTTTCTTCGAGGAGGAGCATCTACTGTTCCGGCACACTTCTCTCGGACGCAACGCAACAGTGAAGTTCTGTCCTCTCATCGTCCAATTGCCAATCGCGCCAAAGAAAATTTTCATTCAAATCAACGGCGCGCTCTAAAATTAGCTGAAAAACAAGATACTGCCGTGAAAGCACAGGAAAAATAAGCTTTCCGAGCTTTCTCGTTCATGGCGGTGGGAGAATGGGAGGTGCGTGCGTTCGGCTTGTCGGCTTAGACTGACTGGAGGGTGGCGGGGGCGATTGTACGGCTGGGGGTTCTCGTCTTAACGGAGGGATTTTAAACTCGACACCGCGTCGTTTTTTTCGCTGACTAGCCTTGTGAATCGCCCCTCTCAGTCCTTTTTTCTCAATCTGTTTCTCTCGCTCTGTCTCCTCGCCGCCAGTGCCTGTTCGCACCGCGCGCCCTCCTCTCTGCGCACCGGTCGCGTCGTGGCGGTTCACACCCAGACCGACCGCGCCGATACCGGTCTCGGGCGGGGCATCGGGGGTGTTCTGGGCAGCCTCACGGGGCTTGTCGTGGGCAGTGGCCGGGGGAGTTACGTCGCTTCCGCCGGAGGAGCCATCGGCGGACAAATCGCCGGCTCCCACGTCGCCAAAAACACCACCACGGGCCAGAGCAGCCGCTATGTCATCCAATTCCCCGCCGGGGACACGGTGAGCGTGAGCGAGAAAAACGCGAGTGGCTTTCCCCGCTTTAAAGTCGGCCAGAACGTCCGCGTTTACTTCGATGGCCGGGATTATCAACTCTCCCCCTCCTACACTCCCTGAACCTCCGCCGCTGCCATGAAAAACCGATCCGTCACCCCGCTTCATCCCCGCCTGGCCCTCGCCACCCTGGGCGCGCTTTTCCTCAGTTCCTGCCAGCAGGAAGACCCCGCCATCGTCAACGAACTCGTCGTCATGACCGCCGAAAACGAGCGGCTCAAGGGCGAGCTGGAAAAAGCCCGTGAAAGCGCCCAGGAGCTGCAACAACAACTACAAAGCGCGAAAAGCCAGGCCGAGCAAGCCGTGCAGGAGGCCCAGAAAGGTCTCGATAAAAAGATGGTGCAGCGATCCTTCGTCGAGGCCGTGACCGAGCTGCAGGAGCAGATCGAGAAGAAGTATCCCTCGGATCAAGTCGTCAGTTATAAAATCTTCGACGTCACCTTCCCCTCGGACACCCCCATTTCTTCCTCCGTGGCCTTCACGATGAAAGACCAGAGCGGAGCCGAGCGCCTCCTTTCCTTTGACGGCGCCGCCAATGTCGAAGGGGTCTGGAATTTCGCCCAGGTCGAAAACATCGTGGAGCGCACGCCGAAGGTCAAAGCCCCGGAGGCCAAGCCGCCCGCAGAGGAAAAGACCGCCCAAAACGATCCCGCGCCCACTCCGGCGAATCCCGGACAGGCCGCGGGCGGCATCCAGCGCTTGCCCA